>JBEKLY010000060.1:0-29996 GCA_050010015.1 Terriglobia bacterium | reverse complement strand
TGACACGTCACCCCCCGCAGGGTGCTGTATAGGAACTTACGATTCCATATGGGAACTTCTTGAAAATTCAGCACGTTATGCTGAATCGCTTTCGGCGCAGCAATTAATGAGTCCCGTATGGGAACTTCTTGATTTTATGGGGCGAATTCTATGGCGACACTCCGAACGAAATCCATCAGCACAAAAGTGACCGAGGAGGAGTATGCCAAGTTCGAAGCCCTTGCAGGCAAGCAGACGGTCAGCGAATGGGCGCGACATGTCCTGTCGAAGGCTGTCAGGCCCCACACCTGCGAGCAAACCATCTTGGCCGAGGTTTTGGCGTTACGCACAGTTTTGCTAAACCTGTTTTTCAAGCTGGCCAGCGCGGAGCGCATTACTGAGGACGAGATGCACCAGATCATCGAGTTGGCGGAAGCCGACAAACTGAAGAAGGCAATTTTACGAATCCAGGAGACAGAGAAATTTCTGAGCAAAGGAGGCACAAAATGAATCAAGTGTGGGGACGGAAAGAGAGCAAGGGGTGGCCAAGCAGCGCACCTGTTTATTCCATTACGGCGCTGGTGGTAGCTTTGGCATTTGTGATTCTCGGCGTTTACTGCCGCTATGTCTTCGTCTGGACGCCGCTCGAAAGGCACTATCTGCGGGAGTATTTTCTCACCAGTTTGATGGCCCGCTTGGGCGCCAAGACAGATCAACAGGACATCATGGTCGTGGTAACGCGGAAGGGCAACCGACTGGCACTCGACGACGACGTGGTGCCCGGCAAGACGGCTTCCGGCGAAACCACCTTCACGCTTTCGAAAGAGGCGGTGAAGGAAGGCGGGCTTCGCCTCAAATGGCAGCGGCAGCAGTACAACAATGTTGAACTTCACGCCTTTCTCCGCTCATGGATTTACGAAGACCAGACCTTCGCGGATCTGGTATCGCGGCCTCTGTGGTGCGGGCTGGCCGTGTTCTTGTTGGGACTGTTTTTTGCTGGTCCAAAGGATGCCGCGCAAATGCGGGCGTTACGCTACGGACGGCGCTTGAAAGGGCCGGAACTCGTCACGGGAGCTATGTTTAACAGCCGGAATCGTTCCCGTGGGGTCGGCTTCTTTAACCGGGAGCGCTCCCCCGCAGACATCATCTTCGGCTGCAAGCGCATGGTGCGGGTCCCCCGCGTCCGCGAGTCGAGCCACTTCCTGATTATGGGCGACACGGGAGCGGGCAAGAGCACCCTGATTCGGCAAATGCTCATCCAAATTCAAGACCGAGGGAAGACGGCCATTGTCTATGACCCCGAACGCGAATACACCCCGCAGTTCTATAACCCTTCCCGTGGCGATGTCATCCTCAACCCGCTAGACGCGCGCACTCCCTACTGGAGTCCGGGCGACGAGGCCCGGAACGAACCGGAAGCGCTCACCCTTGCGGCGTCACTTTTCCCCGACCGGAACAATGAGCAGCGGTTCTTTACGCGGGCTCCCAGGGAAATCTTCGCCCATCTTCTTACCTACAAGCCCACTCCCCAGGACTTGGCCGATTGGCTGTCACACGACGAAGAGATTGACAGTAGGGTGCGCGGAACCGAAATGGCGTCGGTAATCGCCCCAACCGCGCCAGGGCAACGCGAGGGGGTTATGGCAGAACTGAAGATGGTACCCGGCGACGGGTGGGACAGTTTGTATACGTAAAGAAGGCCTGCCAACGCCGTTATTTTTTCTGACTTCCCAGGAAAGTAACCGCATGACCGCGCAGGGCGGCCACGAACCGCTGAAACGTCAGATCGTCGGCGGGCTGAGTAATTTTCGTGTGCTTTGCGTTTGTGGCCATAATGAAGCACGCCGAACTGTACAACCGCTCCAGCACCAACCGGCGGCAGAGCAATTCGTACCGCTTGCTGTATGATACGCCTTGATATTTTTCCGCGCCCTTGCTGGCCTTCTTCGCTTCTCCGCGAAACACCGGGTCGACGGGAAAGTACGGCTCCTTGTTCGCAACTGGTGTCTTCACATTGCTACGATCTTCGAGCAGGAACAGATAGCCAAGGAATGGGGCAGGGGCCTTTCCAAAACGGCCTTCACGGTAGGCAATCCAGATGTCTTTGGCGCTTCCTACCGCCTCTTCGGATCGATTGTTCACATTGTTGCCGATGGACTTGCCCGCCTGGGATTTGAACTCCATCGCCAGCAGCAATTGGCCTTCCGACACGACAATCAGGTCCCATTTCTTCGTGGCCCTGAAATACCCAGGCAGCTCCAGTGCGGTGCGGGTGCGAATGTGGAGTCGCTTCAGGCCAGCGTCGCACAAGATATCCGCAACCAATGCCTCGAGGGCCCCCATCTGGGTGCCGCCGGTCACCTCTCCACGCGTGCCCGCGTCGATCTTCCCGGACTTCACTTGTTTTTCTTTGTTTTCGGATCTTGCGTCCCAATAACTCTGGACGGCTCGTTGCAATCTTTTATCTATGTCCAAGCGCGGTCTCCATCTCCCGTTCGTCGATTCCGTATATCTCCAGAGCGATTTGTGTCGCGCGTTGCCTGTCGCGCGTGCGAAACGCGTTCACCAATTCCTCAGCCTGGTCCTTCGCTATGGACTCAGGAGCCGGAACGCGAATCCGTCGCAGATATTGCGCCTGGAAACGCAGGTAGCCGCCGCGCATGCGAACACCGTAGGACTCAACAAAGAACTGACCCACGGCCGACATCAGCAGTCCGCCGAGCACTTCGAGGTTCCATTCATCGGACTGAATGAAATACAGATTGTGATGCGGGTAGGTTTCACCAATGTCGAGTACTGGATCGAGCACGTTCTTGATGTCGGCGATGTAGAGCTTCGGTTTTGCGGTCAGCGCGTGGGTCACGCGGTCTATGGTCTTGTACCACCCGCGCAGATTCTTTGCGGCCGTGTGGCGTTTCTTAAGGGCGACCGCATGCTTCTCAAAATACGCACGCAGCCTGGGATATTTGTCCAGACTGACCAGCCCGTCGCTGTTCCAGGGATCTACCAGATAGTGCCCCGACCATTCCATCTTTCCGCCGAAGATATCCCTGACAAGCGCCAGCTTCAATAGCCGGGACGGCTCGACCAGGTGCGCGTCTTTGGTGATAAACACGCCGTCGTTGCCGGTCGCAACACCGATGCCCACCTTGGCATTGACCTCCAGCGCCGGGAAGCGCTCTTCCAGTCGCCGCAGGAGCGCGAGCTGCTCCGGCGAATGACAAGGCCACGGGTCCGAACCCTGAAACCACGTATCCACGCGGGCAACCCGTAGCCCCTCAGCAACGACCACCGGCTTTACGTTCTTAGCCGCCTCCAGCGTTGCCGAGAGTGTCCGCGAGGGGACATTCCCCACCTCCGGCCCGGCGCTGGCCACGACGGCCGCCCCTTGCTTTTGGCAGCGGATAACGGTGATAGCGGGGTAGGCGTCCACTTCATCATGAAATGCGTCCGCATTGTGCATCTCGATGACGACATCCACAGCGTAAGCAGAAGTCACCAGCTCCCGCAACTCGGCTCCGTACTGGTTTCGCATCCAGCGGTCCGCGCAAATGAACGCGCACGTGCCGCCCACTTTCAGTTGGCGCAGCGCGGCTTCAAAGAAGGCGACATACAGGTCGGCCCGGCCCCGCATCGTCGGATAGGCGTCGCGGTAAAACGTGGCGATTTCTTCGGGAATATCCTCGAGACGCACATACGGCGGATTGCCGATGACGAAATCCGCTTCCACGGTCGTCGCATCGAAAAGATAATCGCCCGTCCTGACCCACGCACCCGCAAGACTCTCCGCTGACGGACGTTTCAGATTGTGGTTCATTAGGATGCTTGCGGCTAAACTCCGCGCGCGTTCAGCGCTTGTGTCGTCGAGCTCGTAAGCAATCAACGCACTCCGGCAGTCTGAAAGCGGCCGCTTGAGCCTGCGGCACGAATCCGCCAGGCGTTCAATCATGGGACCGAGAAAGGCCCCGTCTCCCGCTGCTGGCTCCACGGCAACAGCGTCCACGAGATTTGCTTCTGACCTGTATCCCGCAAGGTCCAGCAGCAACTCCACTACCCACCGTTTGGTGTATACGACGCCTTTGGTCTCCGGCGCAGCAAGCCGAGAGGCGCGCGGCGGCACCAATAATGGCAACTGCATCGCACGCGATGGTCGCAACGCTGTTGGGTTCTGCCCCACTTGGACCTCGGCCTCCCTGTTTCTTTTTCATGATGATAGTATCCGGCAATCGGAATGGTTGCAACGGCCTTCAACTGCTCGTAGCGTGTCCGGGAGCACAACCGCCAAAGGAACGGGCGCAGCCAAGCCGTCGTCTTCGCCCGCGGCGACTCTCCGCGAAAGTGTAAATGTCCTTTTCCCCGGAACGGAGGAAATCCAGAAAGTCCACATCCATGTATTTGCAGGTTTCGCAAAGGCTCAACAGAACCAAGTAGTCTCGGATGCCCTTTTCGGTGGTGAGTCCCCCAATGATCTGGCGAAGCGCAGCGAAGGGTTTGACGGCGTGTTCAGCGTTGTTGTTGTTCCACGGTACCCCGTCGAAGCTCAGGAACGTGAAGAGCTTGTCGCGGTTCTTCTCCAGCCGCTCCTTGAACTTCACAGCTGGTTCGCTGTGCAGGGTCAGTTCGCAATTCCGCCGATAAAATCGATCCACAGCCACCAAGTGCTTCCTCAAAAAGCGGGTCTTCAAACCGTACCGATCAATGCTTTCGATCATTGGCTTGAGCAAGACCGCAAATGCCAGTGCGATTTGTTTCAATTCCTTGTCGTAGGGGTGCTTCAAGACATCGTCGTTCAAGTCCCGAATCAGGTGGATCAGGCACTTTTGTTGAGGGCACTGGATTGAATCGTAGGCCGCGTAAAAGTCGGACACCAAAACGCCCTTGAAGTCTTTCAGCATGGTGTGAAGCAGGTCGCCCTCTCGTGTCTCGCTATATACGTAGGCCACTTCTTCCATGTTCGCAAACACCCACACAAATCCGCCTTTGTCCCTGACGTTAATTCTCGTCTCATCCGCGTGAAGCAATCGGCCATTGCACAACCTGTTGACAAGAGTGTCGTAGGTTTCCTCGTAGTTCTCCGCTGCCACAGCTTTGAATTTGCTGATACTCATGCCATCCAGATGAAAGCCAAACAGCCGATTCAGTTTGCTGGCAACATGCGACTGCGGCACCCGCAACTCGATGCTGAGGTAAAGGGAATAGGCCGTGAGCTCGGAGCCAAACTTGGCTTTTCCCCAGCATGTCTCTTCCGGTTGGAAAATGTTTCGGCAGCTTTGACATTGATACCGATGGAAGCGGTAACGGGTGATCCATCTCTTAATTCCGTGTCGCATGAATTTGAGATCGAAAAGGGTCTTAGTGTACTTCGTGTGCTTAAAGAACTTCGTTGAGGCACACTTCGGACAATTATGCGGTCGAGGACACTCGATGGTCTCGTTCGGGGACAAAACCTTTCTGGACCCCTGGGGCCGAGTCCTGGAGCGCTTCAAGTTCGCGTTTGATTTTACATAGACTCGCTCTCGCTGATAGTCCCAGTAAGCGGCATTGTTAATGGTGTCCAGTTCTGGAATGGCGAATGTGCTGCGCTTAAAACCATATGGGTGCTCCCACCTCAGCTTCGCCGTGTTAACGATCTCGCCGAGGGGGGAGTTTCCTGCTTGAGGGGGGCCTTGGCCCAGTTCAACAAGCGCGTTCGTTAACATCTCGAGAGCTTGGCAATCCTCCGCGTTGTAGGTGAGCAGCGCCTGTTTTGCTGCAGGCGCTTTTGATATTTCCCATTCTTGTCTCCAGGCGATGGTGCGGATCCCAGTCGCAGTGGAATCAGACCATCGAAACCCGAGATGCCCGACGATTTCCTTCAGGCTGTTTGAGCAGCATGGGAAGTAAACTTGAGCGTAGACAACAGACAGCAGGTTGACCGCGGCTTCGATCGTTGCGGTCGCGACAGAGTTTGGAAGTGGTTCTGCGTGACGTTCACGCATTCGTCTCAAGAAAGTCGTCTCGTAACTTCCATAGTGAATCAGCACCGGCTTCTCGACAGTTTCCAGGATGGCAAGGAATTCTCGCCAAATCTTCCCCTCCTTTTCGATGGTGTCCGCCCACAAGCTGCGCTGGAGGGTCGATTCGCCGTTGCCGATGCGCACGCCGATGAGGTAGTAGAAATCGCGGTCGGGCAGACCTTCGACATCCAGGTAAACTGGCGTGCCCTCGATCTTCAATTCCGGGCTGCCGACGATGTGGAGTTTTTTCTCCCGAATCGCGAGCGCCTTCAGGGAGTGGTGATACTTCTCCCGTTTGCCGCGCATACCCTTCGGCCGCCGACGTGGCCGAAAGGTGTACGAGAGCTGGGTGATGGTGAAGATTCCTTTGTTGTGGAACTTCTTTCGCTCTTTTTCCGTCATGTTCGCTAACAAACTGAGGTCGTCCTTCTCAAGGGCCTTCTGTCGGCAGTAGTCCTGGAACTCGCATTCCCTGCAGTGCCGGTTCAGGACAAGATCTGGCGGCGAAGCGCTCGTCGCCACTTCAGCCATTTTCGACGCCAGTTTCCGAACTCCGCCCAACATGCCCGCGGTCTTGACCTTTAGCGTCGCGTGCTCATCACCATGGATGATTTTGCCCAAGTTGACTTCGCGCCCCAGCAATTCGGACAACAGCAGTGCGTCAAATGCTAACAACAGGCGGTCATCCCGTGTCAGCTTGTTCCTGAAAACGAAGCGAATCGGAACAAACTTTGCCGGCTTGCCCCTTCCTTCCGATGCCACGCGTTCAATCGCTTGCAGTCGGGATTCCAAAAGCGGCGGCTCGGGCCGTGTTTGTAACTCAGACACCCCTTCTGGGGTTTGGCCAGGGGTCGCGTCCAGGGTTCTTTCTGGCCGCGAGTTGCCGTATGAACCTCCAGGCGCGGACACCGAAAAGTCCACCGCCAGGCGCCACCTGGCTGCCTTCAGATTCTCCCCTGTGGGCAGTGCAACAACGCATTCCCCCGGCGGTACTGTCTGCCGCAATCGCCTGATGCCCTCGATGCGGTAAGCTACTCCCTGCGCCTTCGCCCACTCCCCGTAAGCATTCACCTCTCCAGTCTCGCCTCGCGACCGAAGCCAGGATTTCGTGGGACACTTGAGATACGCCTCGAAAAATTGAGAATTGGTCTTCATACCTGCCACTATAGCCCCCTTCGGGCACCTTTACTTGGTGCGCTCGCTCTTCAGACACGGTGACGATTCAAGATGACGGATCGGCGTCCGTTCGGCATGATGGCCCTGGTATTTCGGTCAGTAAACCGCGATGACGGTCGCGGAGATGGCCCGTATGGGAGGACTCGCGAGAGCGAAGGCCCACAACAAGGCCCAGCTTCGGCCCTGGGGCAAGCGGGGAGGGCGGCCGGTGAAGCTAGACCGGAAGGGGCTCACAAGGCTAAAACGGTTGCTTGCGGCGGGCAAGAGCCAAGCAGAGTGTGCGACTATTTTGGGGGTTTCGGTCCGCACCATCGGGCGAGTCGTGGCGCGGAAACTCCCGCAGTAAATCATGCAAGAACGACGCATTTCTGTCTGGCCTAAGGTATGACTCCCCGGAACGGCTCGCGTGGAACCTGTACATTGTCACCGAGGCCGCTCAAGGGTCAGGGCCGCTCGATGCCTACACGACTGTTCAACAGGCGCTGGCCCGCCTAAATGGTGCGTCTTTGTCCTTGGGCGACATTGTAATCTTGGGTCCCCACAGATCGGCATTCCAGGACCTACGCAGGACAATCGAGGGTGTCAGCCAAATGTCCGCTTCTGGGGATAGGGTGAAGTTGGAAGGAGTGCCTTTACAAGACGCTTACGTCTACCGCTGGTCATATGACTGAGTTGGTCGCGTTCGAAGTTGCGGGACTTGCGAGGTCCCGCAGATGACCAAAACGAGTACAAGATAGGTACAACTTGAGCGTTCCAAGCGTGATTTTGCGTGCTTTTTGGTTGCCAACCGTGCCGCAAAATCAACGAGTTAGCTTATCTGGTAACATCTCATAACCCAAAGGTCGCTGGTTCAAATCCAGCCCCCGCAATAACTTACAGACAGTTCTGAATGCCTTCTGTGCCCAAAACAACTTGAAAACCTTGGTGAGTATAGCGGCGACGCGTAGAGGCGGGCGCGTTGTGTGGAGTCGTGTGCAGTCATGTGGAAATGGTGCGAGGACGTCGCCACACGGCCCCACACAAGATGGGAGAGTGCCTTTGCGGAGAAAGACGACCGGGTGACTGGGTCCTAGAATTTTGTTCGTTGGCGGCAGTATTTTTCCGGGCATCGCTGTTGGAGCCATTATTCATGAGGCTTCCAGCGACATTTCCAATCGCCAGCTTCCCTGCCCCGTTCCAAGTTTTACAGGTTCGTAGGCACGGATTTGGCGGGAAAGCCCAACGGACCTAAGCACCAAGAGAATACTCTCTGGCGCGACGACCATGTCTTTCGCCAATGGGGTCGGACCGAATCATTGCGGACCGTACGTGAGTCCGCTGGAGTGCATTTCGCCTGGCCGAAAACCATTTTTTGCGGCCAGTCTGGATCATCACTCGAACGTATCCTCAAAACGCACTTTGATGACGCACATACGCAGAGGCTTTTCGGCCAAGCACGTAAACGAACGGAAATGTTTCGTTGGCCCGTACGCGTGCGCTTCTGCGCCCGATCAGCAGACGCCACACACAACGCGGGGAACTACCAAATGAACTTCGACGTTTCTGCTGCAATCTCGCTTCGCAAGTCGCTCGCATGGCCCTTCGCCGTCAGCGAGCGGCTTCCGAGCAATCGGTCACCGGGCGCTAGAGAAGAACATTTTTGTCCAGCACGGAAGTTCGATTGAGGCTTGCGGAGTCGAGCTACTGATCTCTGAGCGCCACCATAGGATCAACTCGCATCGCCCGCCGCGAGGGCAGCCAGGTCGCTACGAGTGCGATGGCCAAAAACAACAGGGACGAGCCGGCGAAGGAGCCGGCATCGACAGTATGGAGTCCATAGAGCACCCCCCGCAGGAGGTGTGACGCGCCGGCAGCAAGAATCATCCCCACCAGCAATCCGTCAAGAATGGGGCGAAGGAACTATCGAATGACCCTGTTCGAAACCTTAGTGCAGGACCTGCGAGCTCTGGCGAAAGCTCACGGAGAGGCCAGAAATCATGTTGGGGAACTGCACGCCCGGCGTCGCTTGGTGGAGGTGACGCCTGACTTTTGCTAGGAGTGCCGGTTCATGCTGGAAACCTTGGGCGAGGTCTACAGCTGTAATGCCCAGGCCGAAGAACTGGGACTGTCGCGGAGCGTGTCTCACCAGCAAAAAAGCAACGTTCTGTCAAAAGTTCTATAAAGGAGCCTGTATTAAGGTTCGCACTCTATGCTTTCGTCAGCCGAAAACAAGCCAGATCTAGAGGCGAAGCGGTGAAGGGAGTCTGCACATACACATATCCTCCGTCCAGAGTAACCCGGGCATCGAGTGAGCTAACCCTTCCCTCGACAGTCAGATATTCGACCTTGGGTTCTCCTTGGAAAGGCGGCGCGACCCAGAAGGCGACGTTCGGTAACGAATCAGCGCTAAGATTCGCAATTCCAATTACGACCGTGTCTTCCCCATCCCGGCGCAAGGGACAAACATTCGGAGCGTTCTCGACAAACAGAGGGAGAGGACCTTGGTTCATCCATTCCAGCATTCTCCGGAGAACAAACTGTCGCTTCCAACCGCGAAAGTCCACCATGCTAAAGTCGCCGCGCGACCCGCTCTGAGGGATAATCCCGATACGGCCGCCGTAGGTATTCTGAAAGAGAATCATCCCCGGTACAGAGAAGGTAACCTCGGGGCCGAACATCTTACTCACCAGGATCGCCTGCGCGGCCGGATCGAGCCGGTACTTGAATGCTTCCGCTGTGGTTTCGTCCCGGTTCACGTACTTGCCCGCGAATTGCGCGTTTACCATTCGTTCATAATTCGCCGCCGCCACCGGCGCAATTCCTCTCAAACCAATCGCCTCGGCGAATCCTCGTTCGAAGAGCAGCGTCGCGGCGTCACCGTCCATCAGGACTTTTCCTTTTAACAAAGAGCCAATCTCGTTGGCAGTGCGCTCTTCCAGATAGGAGCCGCTAGCCAGCTTCAGCTCATCAGGATAGAAGGTTGTCGCAAAACCCAGCAGATCCATTGCACCTTCCCAGCATATAGGAGCTGGCAGGACTGACATTCGGGCCACCTCCACCTTCCGATGCAGGGGGGGACGGTCGTCCCAGAGGATTTGCAGTCCCCGTTCAGTTCCACACTGCCGGGCCCATGCAACCACTCCATTGAAGTACTGAAATGAATCGCGGAGCATTTGGTCAATTGCCGTGTCGTAATCAAATCTTGTCTCCACGAAACTGTGAATGTCTAAAGTGATGTCCGGCGAAGCCAGAAATAAACTGAGAGCTATCTGCAACCGCGTCAGCCGGCTCGATTTGGCAAATCGTGTATTAGGATAGTTCTCGAGCTCGGGTGTAAGCAGCATCTTGTCTGCCAGCAAAGGTTGCAGCTTCCTCATCGAAGTGAGCTGACCGGGTATCTCTCGATAGGTCGTGTCCTGATATGAGGCATAGTTCGGCCGAAGCACTGGCTGGTTCCCGCTCACGGATAGTGCCGCTACGATGTCTTTCCAGCGTCGTCCTTCGGCTGCATGGACATTTGGGTCCGAACACATGAGTCCCATGTGCGTCGTGGGGGATACTCGCTTCACCGACTCGGAGATGATCTGGGTCGCCTCTAGAATAGAATCTCCACAGAGTCTCAGCCATTGTTCACGTTCTTCTGTGGGTTGCGGCTCGGCTGTCAAGATTCTGGAAACCAACTCTTCGCGATTGAGGTCTCTGGCAGTTCGCCGCGCCATCTCCGTAAGATGCAGCGGACAAAAGCAACCCCAAACCACGGGCCGATGATTGTGGTAGCGGAAGTCATCGTCGGCGTAGATGATTTCAGGCTCAAGTTGCGCAAACTGACCATAGAGTTCCCCCACATACTGCTTCCACTTCGGATCGATGGGGCAGGGAGCAGTATGGCTTTCCGTGCCGTCATCGCCGACCATAAACTGCCAGGAGAAGCGCTTGCGCTCGTCCCGTCCAATATCCGCGTGACCGATCGTTGTCCACATGTTTATGCTCACATGCAGGCCAGCGCTTCGCAACCGCTCAAAGACAGGCCTTAATACCTCCACGCGTGTTCTTGCCTCATCGAGCGTGGGGAGTTCCCACCCCATGTCCCACTGATTGTTGCTAAACAAAATGACATGGTGAATATGATTCTGACGACAATTGGAAATCAGATCTGTGGTCTGTTGTTGAGCCGTTTCGCTACGCATAAAATAACGCAGCATGTAGTTCACGCGCGGTGGATTCGACGATATATGCTGACCACTTTGCAGGCCAGGCGGGTCTAACAAAAGAGCGATCCCAGGTGTGGACAATGCGAATTGACAGAAGCGTCGTCGTGTTATTGACATGGATAATCCCCCTTTTGTAGCTGAAAAAGTCGCACCCGAAGTTTGGGTGGAACAATTCTTCTTCCAACCGGAGGTTGAAAAAAGCGTCGAGTCCGGAAAGTCAGGCTCGAGCTCTACTGCTGCCTCCAGCGCATTGCGGGAGCCGCCAAAGTTCCGCTTGCGAGCGTAGGCCAACCCCCGGTAAGAGTCGGCAATGCCATAACCCGAATTCGACTTCCGCGCCGGCTGCAACGCATGAATTGCGCCATCCAGGTTCACCTTGAGGAGCAAGGCGGCTGCCAAATTGGTAGCCGTCCGCGCCAATATCCGCTCAGATCCCTGAGAAAGTTTGCCGCTGCAACGCCATCAAAGAACGGTGGTCGAGTGTCAGCGTGTCTGACAATGTGGATTGCTATCCCAGCCCGTCGCCGCGCACCAGCCGATCAATCACGCAGCCGACTGAGCATACACAGGGGAAGAATCGAGGTAGAATGTGGTAGAAAACTTGGATCGCGGGCGTCCGGATGTTCAGGTCAGACCCGTGATGGCAAGGCAAGGTGTCATCCAAGTTCAGAGGAATCATGGTATTGCAGTTGGTTCTCCTCGTCCTCCTTACGCAGGCAAAGGGTGAAGCTGCCATGGCGGCCGGTCACGCCACACAGGACGTTAACGCCACTAAGTCTCCGGAGACCCGGCAAGAAGTGCTGAACGCGATTCAGCGCGCCCCCGAAAATGCGGATCTGTGGATCAAACTCGGAGAAATCGATGCCAGTCGGAACTCCTTAGACGCATCGATCGCTGACTTTCGCAAAGCCGTTGCCTTAGCACCTTCCAATCCTGCAGCGTACTTCGGCTTGGGTTCGACGTACGGGCGAAAGGGTGACACTGACAATGCGCGTGAAATGTACCGTCAAGGCTTAGCTTTGAATCCCGAGGACCCACGAGCGAACCGCAACTACGCCGCTTTATTGATGAAAGCGGGGATGTTCCGTGAGGCACTCGAGCCTTTGAAGCGGCTGGCGTCGCTTGACCCGCAAGACACCTCGGTTCACGTGGCGCTTATAGAAGGGTACCTCAAGAGCGGCATGAGGGAAGAGGGTGAGCGCGAGACGCGTGATTTTTTGAGTTTGCCGTCTTTTTCAATACGTGACAAACTAATCCTCGCCCGAACCCTGTACAAAGACCGGGAAGCCACGGCGGCGGACTTTGTCTTGGCAAACCTCCTAGCCACATCTCCGCAGTCAGCCGAGGCCTATGGCGAGGTAGGCTTATTGCAGTTGGAGCGAAATCAGTTTGAAGAGGCGGTGCTGGGTTTGGGACGCGCCGCGCAGTTGGACCCCGCTTCCGCCAAGTACTCGCTCGGCTTGGGACGTGCCTTGTTGCGCTGGCAAAATTACCCGACAGCGCTGGACTTTCTGAACGCGGTCAAGGACCGCTTCAGTGGGCTTCCTGATTATCAGTATGAGTTAGCATGGGCTTATTATGGGATCCGTGATTATCCAAAATCGATATCGCTTCTGCAGGCGTTGGCAGAGCGACGTGCAAAGGCTGACTTGGTCCTGTATTCCCTGGGCAACTGCTACTCGATGCAAGGCGATCTGCGAGGAGCCGAGGAGCACTATCGGCAGGCGATCAAACTGAATCCGCACGAGGCGTCCTACTACATTGCCCTAGCGCCCGTACTAAGAAAACAGCAGAAAATGGAAGAAGCCTTGGCGTGTCTTCGCCAAGCCCTCAAGTTGAGCGCCGGGAACCCGCAAGCGAGACTCGAACTGGCCTTGTGGGATGAGGCAAAGGGAGAATACACCCAGGCTCAATCCGAACTGGAAGACGTCGTACAAAACGAACCGAACCTGCTAGCTGCACACCGGGTTTTGGCGCGTGTTTATTACCGGAAAGGGAAAAAAGCCGAAGGGGACAGAGAGGCGGCGATCGTTTCAAAACTCGACTTGGCTGAGCGTAAGAAGGGCGAGCGCCTCCTCGAATTGCCTTTTGGGCTTGGGTCTAACGAGGGATCGGGCCAACAAACGGAGGAACCCGAATGAGTCCCTTTGTTGCCGCTGCCGAGCACGCGACTACTGTCCAAAGGCGGTTGGACCAGACGGCTTTGGCTGTGAGCGAGATTCTTCGCTTCGCTCGGAATTACAAGCTCACTTGGGGGGTGGCGCCGCATGGTCCGCCTGCAAGTGGCAAAAGCCAGCCACATCTTAACTGGCGGGCGGTGTCAGCGGATGCCGGTAAACATACTGGTAGAATTCAATGTAGCGGTGGTAGAGTTCCTCGTAGAGGGCGTGTTTGCTCGGGTCCGGTGTGAAGACGCGTTCCTTCTTGTAAAACGCCTCGCTGCACTCTTCGAGGGTGGCGAAGGCCCCCGCACCCACTGCTGCGATCATCGCGGCGCCGACCACTGCCGCTTCCGTCACCGGCGGGCGTTCGATGGGCCATCCGCTGATATCAGCATTCATCTGCATTAAATAATCACTCTTAGCCCCGCCGCCAATGGCGCGAACTACCTCGGTGCGAAACCCATTGTGCCGCAGGAATTCCAGGTTCTCACGAAGGCTGAAACCAAGTGATTCCAAAATCGCACGATACATGTCGGCGCGCGTATGGTGGAGCGAAAGGCCGAGAAACGCGCCTCGGGTTGTAATATCGGGAGCCGGGCTGATCATGCCATCAAAGTGGGGTAGGGCGACAACCCCACGGCTGCCGATCGGGACGCCGTCGGCCAGTTGGTCCAGTTCGCCCAAGCTCGCCCCGGGGCTCAACTCCCGCTGGAACCATTCCAAGACGACACCGGCGGTTTTCGCGAAGGCCATGGCGAACTGGTACCGCGGAATGGGGAAGCGCCCCGCCCACAACCCAGCCGGCAAGGGCTCCGGCAAGCGTTCGGTAAGGGTCACCAGCGCCAAGCAGGTGCCCGTAGTTACTGAGACGATGCCGGGCCGGCAGTTGCCGGCTCCGAGCGCCCCGGCATATTGATCGTTCGTGCCGGTAACGACCAATGTTTCGGGACTCAGTTCCCACTCCCCGGCCATCTTCGGAAGAACTCTCGCGATGGGTTGTCCTGGAAGCTGAATCCTGGCGAGCTGCTCCTTGGTAATACCGGCAGCCGCGAGGGCCGCCGCGCAATAGTCAGGCGTATCTTCCGCATAAACACCGGTGGTCGCAGCCGTGGAGGGATCGGTGACCGCCTCCCCTGTCAATCGATAGGCAAAGTAATCCGGCAAAAGCAGGAATCGGCGCGCCTGGGCCAGCAGTGTCGGCCCGTGCTCGCGCAGCCACATGATCTTAGGAACAGTGGCGATGGGCGTCACGGGCGGTATCGGCTCGCGCAGGCCCGCGCCCTGCAAAGCCTGGTGCAGTCGCTTCGCCTGTTCGGCCGCGCGCGCGTCGTACCAGACGATGGCGCGGTGCAGGGGTTCGTCCCGATGATCTAAAGAAACGAACGTCTGGCCCTGGGTGGCGATGCCCAGCGCCACTATGTGGGCGCCACTTTCCCGGACGACGGCACGCGCCGCCTCGCGCGCCGCCGTGTAAATATCCTCAATCGGGATCTCGACGTGGCCTTCTGGAGTGAGCGAGGGCCTGTACGGGCGATGCGCGAGGCTCAGCAGGCTGCCTTGCCAGTCGAGCACTCCGGCCTTGGCGCCCGTCCCGCCTACGTCCAACCCTAAGTATCCGGCTAGTTTCATGGTCCTTCTCGACCTTCGGCAGAGCTGATTACGTGTCCCGATATGAGGTGGTTCGTGCTCCGATTGACCAACCAGGGCTCCTGCTAAGCCAGGAGGACGGTCTTCCACCCCATCAGGTTCCCCCAACGCGCGATGTCCTCGGCGACTTTGCCGTAGACCAGCGCGGAATGGTGGGTGCCACCCACGCGGCTGTAGGCAGCCAGAAAATCAGACACCGGTAGCGAGGGCTTGAACCAGCCGTGTATCGAATCCGCCATCTTATCTTCGCCGGTTACACCTTGCATGACGACGGGAGCGACGATAAGAGTATAAGTATGATCCGGCCCCGGCGATAGGTTTACCAGTACCGCCTCTCCCGCACGGAAGCAGCCATAGGCTACTACGGTGTTCCCGACGTCCGTGAAGGGGAAGGGCTTGTCCGTGAGCCTGGGTTTAGCCGCAGCCAGCTTAAGATTCATCTCCCCCATGTGGCTGATGAAAATCTGGTTGCCTTCCCAGTCAGGACAGAACATCTCCGTAAAAGACGTCTCAGGGTAGGCCTGCAATAGGGCGCCGACCAAGCTGGCCGTCAGGACGTCGCCCTCACCGGCAAAACCAATGCCACGAGTCATGGCCTTGCTGGCCTCGAGGAAAGGCATCGCCCCCAACCCGAAGGCTTTATTCACCGCCATGAAGCTAAGTGTGAAGCCGGTGAGCTTTTCCTCTTCCAGCCAGAGTCGCACTGCCAACCCAGCCCGGGTGGCGCGCCGGTGCGCGTCGGCATCGAGCTTCTCAACTTGGAACTGCCGGCGGTCCTCATCCATTTCCGCTTTCACGGCCTTGTCACTGACCTTACTCACCAGCTTCGGAATCAGCTTCGAGTCCGCCACAATTGTCTTGACTCCCAAAGTCTTGGCCAGGGTTGTGGCGGGCACGTCGAAATCACCCATCCCTTTGAATACGGGGCCCATGCGGCCGACCCGTGCTCGCCGCATCGCGGAAGCGATGCGGGCTATGCGCGCCCAACCGGCCACCTGGTCCAACACATCGCTCTTCTCCCAATGGCCGGCTACGATCTCGAAAGGCTTCTTGTTTCGTAGCAGGAGATTGCACATGTCCTGTACGCCGTGGATGCCGTGGTTGTAAAGGAGTTCCTCGATGTTCTGGCCGGGCCCATAGGCATAGGTGGGCGTCGTGTCCAACACTACGATGGGGAGCGGCGTAGCCGCCAGCGCCGCGGAAGATTCGAGGGAAGGAGAGTAGGCCAAGTGAAGGGTCACGAGCACGTCCACCTGGGCTTTTTCGAACTTCCCGATTGCCGATTTAAACTCCGGCGCCGTGCGGCAAACCGGGGCGGCATTAATCTCCAGATCTCGCGTTGCCAAGGCCGCAGCAATCTGTTGGCTGAACCGGTCAACCCGCGCCCGCAGTTCGGGCCATGAATCGTCGTACAGCTTGATATACAGAGGCAAGAATCCTACTTTAGGCTGGCTCACATTTTCCCCCTTGGTTGTCAAAATAGGATGCCGGCATTCCGGCGTCACACAACATCTCCGCACTGTTGCGGTAGAAGATGTCGTAGATGTCGTCACTTTTCAGCCCGGCGGCCAGAGCGGCGCGACGGAGAGCATCAATTTCTTCGTACATAAAAAAGGTGAGTCGCGTCGCGTCCTTGCCCTCGACCTCCCGCATGTGCGGATCGTTGGAGACACCCTGGTAAAGACCCTTGGGCGCCACATTGATGTAGCGGCCCCGCTCGCACACACGCCGCATGCGCATGCGCGTGATGGGCAGGTCACTGCCGAAAAGGATGCGACGGGGACCCACCGCCCGAATCAACAGTTCAAAATTCTCCGCCGAAGTATTGGCGGAAATGTCAAAGCACATCTTGCGGGTCTCGCCAAGCGCCTCGAAGGCGTTTCCCACATCCTCCGGGCAGTAGGCCCGCCCCACATGAGCGATAATCACCTTAACGTTGGGGTAGCGTTTCTCGATCTCGATCATCTGGGATAAATTCGAGGGGTCGCGCAGCCGCTGTGGCCGCGGAATATGCAGCATGAGGATCCAGCCATGCTTATCCAAGACCTGCAACTGGTGGGATGGCAAGAAATCGTGGATCTGGATGTCGCTCTCTGCGATTCTAGGGTCAGAACGGGTCAGATAAACTTTGGCACCGAGAAAATGGCCGACCGTTATGCGTTCTTCGAGCTCGAATTCACTCCAGTTCGGATCTGCAAAGATGAGGGCGGGAACCCGACACTTCTCCGCACATTGGCGCACATACTCGTTGCCGGCATCCAAATCGTCTTTCAGCGATAAGGCCATGCCGAAAATCAGGGGCAGCGCCGTGCGTCCTGGGAACATCAGGCGGTAGGTCTCCTGCAAATCCTCGATGGAATCGTCCAAGGCCACTTGTTGCGGCCAGGTAACCGCCCGCGGCAGCTCTTCCGTCTCCTTGGATTGGAACTTGTCCAGCCACACGTGCGTGTGAATGTCGATCAACTTGCTGGGTAGAAAACCTTCGAGATGCTTCTGATAGAAGTCGCGGTCGACGGGCTTGACCTCGAATAGGGGGGGCATGCTAATTTCTCCGTTTTGCACTGCGCATGTGACGCGCCGCCATTCGAACGCTCATCCCATGGTGAGAAGGACGATGGCGACGAGCCCGGCCAGGAGTCCACTGCCCGAGTATTTGGAGAGCCTTTCGCCAAACAGAATAGCCGAGGCGACTGTCACACCAATAATCGAAGCGCTGTGGATAATGGGCAGGGAGGAAGCCGTATTGATCGCCAGCGCCTTGATAATCAGCGCTTGTCCCCCCATCATGCCCGCCGCCGCCATAAGGCCAACTTTAATCTCCCCGGAGCGAGGCACAGCCAACCGCTTCCAACTGTAAGCCAGAAGCAAGATTCCGCAGGTCACGTAGGCCGTGAGCAGGGTGGAGAATGTGTGTGGAACCGAGGCATACTTGTTGATGACCTTAAAGCAGAGCAGGAACGAGCCGTTCGCCAGAAACATCCCTCCGGCAGCGAGGATCCATTTCACGCTCACTGATTTCGAGGCGCCGCGTTGCAGGTCCTTGCCAAACAGAACCAGACTTACAATGAAAAAAGCAATCCCCAACCATTGGAAATCTCGAATTCGTTCCGACCAGATGACTGCGGAAAGCAGAATGGGGACGCCAATGGAGAGATTCGCCAGCACCCAGGTGAAGGAAACCGGTCCGGTAGCCATCGCTTTCATAATTGTGAGCAGCGCGATAAAGTAGCAGACGCCTGCCGCCGCGCTTCCGAGTAAGATGACGCTATTGGATAAGGCTTCGTGATGCACCGCAACTCCAACCACAGCCAGTACCGCTCCCGCCCATATCAGAATGAGCCGGAACTGATCGCTATCGCACTTGAGTGTGGGCACAAGCTTGTAGGAGACCCCTTGAACTGCGATCAGCAGGCCGGACAGCAGACAAATTAACAAAAACATTTGTTTACCTCGGGGAACGTAACCTTAGCCGCCTGGGCAGGGGCTCAGTTTAGGATGATTCGCTCCGCTTGAGGAGTTCGGCGCGTTGCTTGAACATCCTGCTCACCACCGCAAAACCCTTCATCTTGGTCTTTCGGTCGCGGCTCACAAAGCCCCATGGGCTCTCATCAAATAAAATGTCGCCGAAGCCCAGACCTGGTGGCCAAGGGTGCTTAGCGTAACACCAGAGCGTCGAGCCGAACACATAAGGCGCTGTCATAGCCTTGAACTCCGCTTCGGCGGCCAGCGCCTGCGTGTCCTCCCCGAACGGTCCATTCACACCCTGGATAGAGGCTTGCCCAAACTCGGTAATCACGATTGGCTTGTCCGGATTTCGGTCGTGCAACTGGGCAAGTTGCTCTCTCCACCACTTTGCTGACTTCTCCAACCAAGAATTGTCACCCGGCTCGTGGTGGAACCATGGGTATCCGTTCACGCAGATGACATCATCAAACTCAAAGTATTTCACGTCCTTCTCGGAAGGCCAGCGATCTGACACGTGCGTCATCATGCGTGTCGGATCGATCTCTCGTCCCAGTTGAATGAGTCGGTTGTTGGCTTGGTTAATTTCAGGATGCTGTTCCTCCGATTCGTTGCTGACAGACCAGAAAATTATGGAAGGGTGGTTCAGGTCCCGAAGGATCATCTTTCGCAGGTGCCTTTCGGCGTTGTGTTGGATCGCTGTCGCTTCAGACGGGTTCCAGCCTCTCCCCGCCAGGGGATACTCTCCCACTCCCCAAGCACAGAGCGGAATTTCAGCCAGGACCATCAGCCCCAGTTCGTCGCATATATGCAATTCCCCGGGGTGGTGAGGATAATGGCAGAAGCGCACAAAGTTGCCTCCCGCCTCTTTGATCGTCTGGAAGTCTTGCCGCGAATTCTCGAGGTCCACCGCCATTCCGGTGCGCGGCGAGTCTTCGTGACGGTCGAACCCCATCAGGAACACTGGCTTCCCGTTCAACAACAGCTTCCCGTCTCGCGCTTCGACGCGCCGAAACCCAAACTGTGTCTGTTGCTGATCAATCAGTTTCCCTTCAGCCAACAGGTCGACGCGAGCCGTGTAGAGCGTGGGTTGCTCAGGCGACCAGGCTGCCACGTGCTCGACGTCCCCTGCTGCCGATAATTCGGTTTCCCTCCCCGCCTCGGCGACCAGCGGCGAGCCCGTGAAGTTGGCCACCGGCCGGCCCGCACTATTCAGAATCTTCACGCGCAAGAAGAGATTCGCCGGCTGCGCACGCTCGTTGCTAACCAAGGCCCGAAGCGCAAACTTACCTTTGCCATCTTCCGGCGCAGCCGTAATGCCCACGTGCACGAGCCGAGCCAAGTCGGTCGCCACCAACTGGACTTCCCGCAGAATGCCACCCTGGCCTTGCCAATACTCCGTGGTCGGCAACTGCGCCGGACCCCGGTAGTTGTCCACTCGTACAACAATCAGGTTGTGCTCCCCGAATCGCAGAACCTCATCGACAGGAAATTCAAAAGGCAGGAAAGCGTCTTCGTTTTGCCCCACCAGCTTGCCATTCAACCACACCGAACAGTTGTAATTAACTCCCTCGAAGCGCACCACCACGCGCCGACCCCGCATCGACACGGGAGCATCGAACTGCCGGCAAAACCAACAGATGCCCCTGAACTTGTACAACCCGGGCGCGCAATCATCGAAGGCGCGAGGGAGCAAGACCTCTCGCCAATCTTTGGTGGAGAAATCCGGCGAGAAGTAACCCACTTTCTGGCCTTCGTCCCAAAAATCAACTTGGAACCGCCAGCGCCCTGTCAAGTCAATTTCCTGGCGAACATTCGATTTCTTCAGTGGCGGCGCGCCGGGACTCTCTTCTGCTCGCGAAGCTTGATCGCTTTTCGCGTTCGCACTGGTCTGTGATGCAGTAGCCTCACCGGCAGCTACCATAGCCGCAGCGGAGGCTCCCAATCCCTTCAAGAATCTTCGCCGCGTCGGGTGAGTTCCGTTTGTCTCTGCCATTTGTCTCCCCTTGTCAGAAGGATTAGTGTTGCACTCCTTGTTGATGGAGCCGGCGATGCAGTTCAGCGCGCGCATCTCGCAAGAGCCGCACCGTCTTTTCAAATCGCTCGGTGTCCGGCCTGGTCGCGAGACTCTCCACCCACGTTTGAGCTCCGTCGATGAGATTGAGAAAATATGCAGCCGCGGGAGGCGAAAACAATTCCTGGCCGGGAACCACGATATAGACTGGAGAGGTATGCGCGATGGTCCCGCGAACCTGACCATACCCCGCCGAGCGGTACCGCGATGAACATCGTGCCGCGATCCACCCTGGTCCAGGCACCTGAACTTTCTCATTTAGGGTCAATTCCCGCGAGCCTTCCGGCCGCTCGCGCGAAGCGACCACCCGGCCATTGAACATTACCTCCAGCCGGTGGATGGGAAAGAAACAGGTTGCGTTCGCCTGTACCTCGACCTTGCCTCCACCCGATCCGAACTTGATCTCCTCGCCGGGTGCGTGTCCATCAGCCGTAAACAAAAGGAGCGGTCCAGTGGTCATGAAAGTGTTGCCACTGCGGACGCCTTTGGCCCAGGCGCCGAAATTGAATTCCGCGCCTCCCAAATGGACGTAGGCGCGATTGGCTCCTACGGCTTCGTACGCGCCCATTTTATCGGTGCCTCCCACGGCTGGAATGCGATAGCCGCAATTCAAGTAGCGATACCAATCGAGGAAGCGCACCGTGTTAAATCCCTCGTTCGCGGGATACAGTTCTACCGCGTCCAGCTTCCCCATGACGATATCTGCCGCCACCTCGCCGGTCGGGTAGGGGAAATGCACTCCCACGGCCACGCCTTCCCGCTCCCGGCACTTCTCCGCCCACTCCGCCAAGCTGCACCACAAGGGATCGCCTATCCAGCTCTCCTCTGGCCCGCTCGCGGACATGGGAAAAACGGGGCTGCCATGAACGCCCAGCATCCCAATGTGACCGAGCACGTGCTGCCGGTTCTCAGTACCTACCCAAACTGTTGTTTCGCCATCGCTCGAGGTTAACGGCCCGTGCGGTATGTCACCCACATTGGTAAAAAGGTCTCCCCAATGCGCTGCCAGGAGATTGATCAGATTCAACCCCTCCGCTTGCCCTTCCAAAAGACCCGTGCTGGGCGAAACAAAATGCACATGCACGTCTGCGCTAACCCAACCTTTGGAGCGGAGATCGATGAGTCGCGGGATTTCGAGGTTCAGTTCCCGTTGTCCGGGCCGAATTTCGAGCTTCTTTCGGACCGCCTGGTACTCGAATCCTTTCGTCATTTCCAGGTAGACCTCTCCCACCGGTAGCTCAACCTGGAACGTCCCATCGACGTAGGCGAAGGACGCATCCCCGAGCTTCAGATCACCACCATAGTCTTGAAACCAGGCATCATTGATCTGCGTACGATGACCGTAAGGTGGAATGTACCGGCCATCGCGGGAGCGAAACGCCAGCCGGACTGGCGTGGGACGCCCGGTGGAAGCATCCACCACCTTTCCCTGTAGCCAGGTCTTTTCCGTTTCGAGAATCTCTACTCGGGCGCCCTCTGGCCGTGCTTCCAGATCATGACCAGGAACTACCGCAGCGAGTTCAAACTCGTATTTTCTTGCATTCGTGATGTCGTGCAAGGTGAGCGTAGCGTCACGGCTCGCCGCAACCTCGGCATAGAGGTATCGCCCTCCCTTAATGGGCTTAAACCTCTCCCCCAGCCCTGCTTCCTGGGAATCGAGCCAAGTTGCCGCTTCAAACTCGTTCCATGCATACGTTCTGCCAATCTCTCCAAGGTCCACGCTGACTTTCCATCGGCCCTGATCTTCGGCAGTGGCTTCCGGCAAGGTGAATCTGTAAAGATTCGCTCGCTCACGGCGTAGCGGAGACGCCTCTCCGCGGAATAATGTGAGGCCGCAAACAATCAGCGGATCCTCGCTCGTCGCCTGTAATCTTATGGCAGTGAGCTGGCGCTCGGGATTAGGATTCGGCAGGGCGCATATCCAGGGGCCCATGGTGGAATTGAGCGTAACCGCCATCTGAAGCCGTCCCCACTGTTCGGCATCAGATAGCGGATCAGTTAACCACCTGGGAACCTCTTCACGACAAGCCAGGGCTGAAAAACACAAATGGCCCCAAGGGACCCATAGTGCGCCTACCTCGAAACGCCGGCGCACGGGAATGCTGTGTTCGATCCCGCCTTCGTACATCAAGACGACATCCGCCAGGCGCTGGCCAACCTGCTCAGCGACATCTGTATTCGGCGGCGGGTCTTCGTTCTTGTCCCAATCGCAGATCGCGGCCAAACACAGATATCCGGCACGCTGCTGGAGTGGAATCTGCGCAGTTCGGGTAAAGCCTTCACTGGGTCGCTTGCTCAGCACCAGCCATCGCTTATCGTGCAAACTCTCCGGTCCAAGCTGAAAAGGGATGCCCCGAAAATGCTGATCTCCCCCGGGTGTCCGGATCAGGCCGGCGTCGGCTGATTCGTCGCCCGGCGCTTTGGCCTGAGGACGGGAACCGAAATCACTCGATGAACAGTTGAAATAGTGGCTCAGGTCGAGCGGCGTAAACTTGTTCTTGTCATATTCCTGATTGGGGCCAACTGCCTGGCCTCTCGGCACGTCGCCTCCCGCCATCATTAAGCTCAAAGTTGGCACACCGGCGCCGACCGTGCGCAAGAAGTTCCTGCGTGACCAATTCCTCTCCCCAGGATCGTCAACCTTCATGGCCAGTCTCCTTATTCAGTCTGCGACGGTTATGATGATGTCGCCGCGGGCCATTGCCTTTGCGGGTAGGAGCAGCCGCCCGGGAGTGTGGGCGGCTGAACGAGATCGGGCTGTGAACGGGGATGTAGGGGTGGTTTGCGAACCGCCCCTACATGTTCCGCCAACAAGGTCCCGTTGATAAACTTCGTCATCAAAGGGGACCTAATTTCTACCAGTAGAATTTAAACCCTAACTGCATGATCCTGGGCGACGACGTCTCCCCGCTGGGCGATGCCGAAACGAGACCGAAGATACTGCCGAAACCGGGAGAGACTGGGTTGTTAACGGGAATGCTGAAGTGTGGGGTATTCCAGGCATCGAACATTTCCCATCGAAACTCGAACTTGTAGCGCTCTTTAAATGGGAATTGTTTATCGATGCCCAAATCCCAGTTATTCAAGGGCGGCCCTTGCATCAAATTACGGGCCGACGTGCCGAATGTTCCCGGGGCATTGCATTCGAATGCCGCGGGGTTGAAGTATTCCTGCAACCACTGAGACTCCGATCCCTGTCGAACATTAAGCGGTTGGCCAGTACGATCGGCCCTGTCGCCACCCTGCAAGGAGAGTGAATTGTTGCTGCCGTTGCACCCTCCCGCGATGGAGAAGGGCCGCCCGGACTCCAAGGTAACAATCCCCGTGGGCTGCCAACTGCCGAAAACCTGCCGTATGAACTGGCTGTGGTTACGCAGCCCTGGGGTCTGCCACACGAAGTGCGTCACCCAGATATGGGGGAAATTCATATCCGCATTTCCGTAATTCCATTTGTAGTTGAAGGGGTCACCGAGTGCGCCGTAATAGGCCGTCGATCCCGTGGAAGCCCAGTCGTGGGTGGCGGACCAGGTATAATTACTGGTCAACTGGAGTCCGTGGGAGAAGCGTTTTTCGAAACTGAGCTGCAAGCCATTGTAGTTCCCAGTGCCATAAGAGTCATATTCCAAAACAGAGTTGTATAGAGGATAGGTTGTGCGCGCGCCAGCGGCAGCGTAGCTTCCGGGGTTGCGGTCGATTTGAACCGGCAAGTCATAACTTTCATTCCCGACATACGCAACCGTCAGCAGGATGTCGTTGCTGAATTGGTGTTGAATGGAAAAGTTCCAACTTTGCGTCCTACCGTTATTAAATCCGGGGCCAAAACTAGCCGGAACCGTCACGGGCAGATCAAACGTGGCACTGGGGGGAGGAACATAAGACAGTGAGGCGAAAGGTGGGAAAGGACTGGCGAATCCCGTGCCGGGAGAACTAGCCCAAGGTGTTGTGAGATTGATTACGCCATTTTGAGTGTAATTCATAGATATAACCGGCGCAAATGGGGCATTATCACCCACGTGCTGATAATAAGTGTTATCAAACGGGGCAACAAAAATACCAAATGCAGCACGGACCGAAGTGTTGGGCAGGAATTTTGGCTGCCAAGCAACTCCCAACCGGGGCGAGAAGCGATCTACGGAGGAAGGCACCCCGCCCGTATCCGTAATCCCGGCATCGCCCGGGTAGACCAACCCCAGCGGGGCATTGGGATACTTCGTGCTTTGCTGGCCAGGCCTGAAAACACCAATTCGCCCATTGAATATGCTCTGCGGGAAAAACGGCTCCCACCTGACTCCCGCGCTGAGGGTAAAGTTGGGTTTCAACCGGATCGTATCCTGCAGGAAGAGTGCCCAATCCGTATTGTGCGTCTGGTTTGATTGGCCCCCGCCTTGCGAAAAACTGTCAATGGACCCGGTGAGAAAGTCGGCGGCAGCGTTCCCTGTGGTTTCACCATCAAAGCTCAGCAGGGGCATGGTCTGCCAGTTGGTGACGTTGGTCCATTTGAAACGGAGAACGTCTACGCCCGCCACCATGAGGTGTTTTCCTTTGGTCCAACTCAAGGAGTCCGCGATGGCATAGGCTTGGCGGTTTTCGTGCAGGCTCCAGCCGCCGCCGCCGGGTAAACTGAAATACCCACTTACACCGAACCCCTGAATGGAAGGCGGCCAGCCTGGGGGATCGCTGACCTGAGAGCCATACAGTGCCAGTGAAGCGGGTTTTCCGTCCTCGCCGATCAAGTTGGATAGAGTCGAGCTGTTTAGCGTGGCAATGGATCCACTCAGGTTGTTCACCAAGGTGGGGCTGACCGTCCATGTCCAGTTTCCTTGGTAGTTGCTGTAGGGATCCAGCCAGTTGCCGTTTTCCGCGAGCATTTCGCCGCCAGCACTAACCGGATCCAACCAATACCGCTGGTAAAAGACATGCCCACTGACACGTTGCTTTTCGTTGATGTTGTAATCTCCGCGGATGCTGAATTCGTCCGTCTTGTCGCCCGTTGTATAGCCCGGCAGAGTCACCAGGCTATTAGCAGCGCTCGTCTTGGGAATGCTCTGTTCAAGGCGCACGGAAACTGGATTGTAGGTTGACGGATCGACCTGGTTGTTAGCGTAAGGCTGTCTGACCTTCACAGCTTTCCCCGCCAGTGCGCTTCCCGCGGGACAGACGACCGGAGTTCCGACGATGGGCTGAAAAAGTTGTCCGGTATCGAAATTCAGGTTTGATGGACCTCCTGCCCCGCACAGATTCGCCGTCACTCCTGTAAGTAAGCCACTCCAATCTCCCCCGAGTTCGGCATTGTTGGGCACGAAGGAAGTAGAGCTTGACACACCCGTATTCTCGGGCGTGCGTTGGTAATTCCCGAAAATAAAGAACTTGTCCTTCTTAATTGGCCCACCCAAAGAACCGCCAAACTGGTTGCGCTTCAGAGTATCTGTCTGATGGCTGAAGAAGTTTGCCGCGTCGAGGTTGTAGTTGCGCAGGAACTCGAAACCGTCTCCATGCCACTGGTTAGTCCCTGACTTCGTCACAATGCTCACCACCCCACCGGGCGAAAACCCATAGCGCGCTTCAAAATTGTTTCCGATCACGCGGAATTCCTGCGTCGCGTCGGCGTTGGGAAAGGGATACGCGTCACGGTTTTCGGGATCCATGTTGGTGGCTCCGTCCAACATGTAATAGACGCTGCCCTCTCGACCACCGTTGGCCGAGACCGCTACGTCATTCGGACTGGCTACGCGCCACTGGATGTAGAATGCACCGCTCCCAGTTAAAGTCCCGTTCAACATGCCGGGCGAAAGATAGACCAAATCCGCCGGATTGCGTCCATTGAGTGGTAACTCAACAATGGAGTTCTGATTCACAGCTTGGCCAAGTGCAGCGGTTGAAGTCTGCAGCATCTCCGCGTTTGCCGTGACCTGTACACTCTGTGTTTCACTTCCGACCGTGAGGGTAATGTTCACTGTGGCCACTTGGTCCGCCGTAAGGACGATTCCGGACTGAGTCTGTGATTTGAACCCCGGATGTGAAACCGTCAGTGAGTAGACGCCGACTGGTAACTGGGGCATCACGTAGGTTCCATTGTCTACAGTGGTCGTCTCTGCTTTTTGACCCGTTTGTGTATTAACGACCGCAATACTCGCGCCTGGAACAAGAGCGCCCGTTGGATCCATTACGGAACCGGTAATGCTCGCGTTTCCAGTCTGGGCTCGAACTGGCACTGCTGCAATAAGAAGTGCCATTGCCAACGTCGCCAGCAAGATGCCAGAGGACCTCGTAATACCCGTCACTCGATTGCTCATTACCTTTTCTCCTTTCGCGGTATTTGCCATGTGTGCAGGTTTCGTTCGATTTTGTGCGAATCAACTCTTCGACGCAAGGTGTATAGCTTAACACCATCGCCTTGTCAAGGGAATTGTTCGAGGACATCTCGACAAGCTAAGGACAGGGAATTGTTTGAGGAGGTTTCGCACTTTTCCTGCGGTTTTCCGAAGTTTTTCTGCCGGAGTTTTTCTGCTGTCCGGAGTTTTTCTGGAGTTTTTCCGCTTGCACACGGGCCTCCAACGTGCTATAAGCAGGAATGTGCGAATCGAACACCTCCTTTCCCCTGAACCTTTGCAACCGGAAGTAAACAAAACATTGCACGCTTCGCGCGTGCGCCTCGCAGGAAGCGGGACTCGAGGCGCCCGGAACGGTCCTGCTGTTAGGCGAGAAGAACCAACGATAGAGCGCTGGGGCGGCAGGGGGTGAGGGTGAGCTATGAATAGCCGTCAATCCAAGATCATCGATTTATTGCAGTCGGAGGATCGCTTGGAGGTGCGACGTCTCGCGCAGCGATTCAGTGTGTCGCAAATGACCATTCGCCGGGACTTAGAGTTGCTTCAGGCGGATGGTTTTGTGGTCCGTACGCATGGTGGGGGGATACCAGCCGGAAAACTCCGTGTTCTGCAACACGCGTTTCCTCATTACCTCGTGAGTCCCGAAAAGGCCGCCATCGGTAAACTGGCTGCAAGCTTGGTGACCCCGGGCCAGACGGTGCTCATTGAATCGGGGACCACCGTACTCGAAGTGGCGCGAAATCTTCCCCGGGATCCCAGCATCACCGTGGCGACGACCTCGCTCTGTGTCTTACAGGAACTGTACGGCGGACCGATGCAAGTTCTGCTCTTTGGGGGCTATGCCCGTAAGGACTTCCCGAGTCTTTACGGGCCTCTTACGGAAGCCACGTTGAGGAGCTTTCACGTCGATGTGCTGTTTATTGGCTGCGACGGCGCCGATAGCCAAAGCGGCTTTTACACTTCGAATCTGTTGGTTTCCAGCCTGGACGAACAAATGATCAAGATCGCCAGCCGTGTGGTCATAGTTACAGAGAGCTCAAAATTCGGCGGGAAGGGTTTCGTGCGCTTTGCGGCACCCAACCAGGTTCACACCCTAGTAACTGACGGGCGCCTCTCCGCTGTGGACCGAAAAAACCTGGTCGAGGGGGGCGTCAACGTACTTTTCGCCGAAACGGAATGAAAACATCCTTCTGGCCTGCGAATCCGAGCCAAAGCGAGGAACCCCTGCGACCCGCTATTCCGAGCGGAGCGACGAATCCCGTAAGTTCGCTTCCAGAGCGAGATTGCTCGCTTCGCTCGGAATGACGAAGTTCACAGCACTTTTTCAGAGAGGAAACCGGCATGCGTTACCAATCTTACGTCCACGAGCGCAATTGGGGAGCGAGGATAAGCGAATTCGAATATCGCGGCTACGCAATGGTGGCGCTGGAGAATCGTTTTCTCCGCATTGTCGTCGCGGCAGGGAAAGGAACAGATATTGTCGAGTTCCTATATAAACCACTCGACGTAGACTTCATGTGGCGCAGCTACGCGGGTTTGCGCGCGGCACGTAATTTCAACCCCACTATTGCCAATCCCAGCGGGAGCTTCCTCGATTTTTACACGGGCGGATGGCAGGAAATGCTCCCCAATGCGGGCGTGGACTGCACTTACAAAGGGGCCGCTTTGGGGGTGCATGGTGAGGTTTGCTTGCTGCCGTGGTCATATCACATATTTACGAATAGCCCCGACGAAGTGGCCATCACCTTTTGCGTGCGCACGGCTCGTACCCCTTTCTATGTCGAAAAAACACTCTCGATCAACGGCCAAGACCCTGTGCTGCATATTGATGAATTGGTCCGCAATGAGGCAGATGAGCCCATGGATCTTATGTGGGGGCACCACCCCGCCTTCGGTTGGCCTTTCATCGATGAATCCTGCCGAATCTTTCTTCCACCCTGCCGCGTTCGCACTCCCGAAGAATACACGGCGCCCAGCAGCCGCCTGGAAAGGGGTCAAGATACTGAATGGCCGCTGGTCCGAGGCCGACATGGAGAAAGCGTGGACCTTTCGCGTATTCCGCCGCCCGAGGTTCATTCCCATGATATGGCATACATTCACGACATGCAGGATGGCTGGTACGGTGTGGTGAATGAGTCCCGTGGAGTTGGATTCGGACTTCGCTGGGAGAAGGAGACCTTTCCGTTTCTCTGGTTTTGGCAAATCTATCGAGGTGGAAAGGGATACCCCTGGTTTGGCACAAATTACACCGCTGCGCTTGAACCGGTTTCTTCGTATCCTCAAACTCTGACTCAGGCTATCAAAGCAAATACGCAGTTGGTGCTGCCGCCTGGGGGAGAACGGCGCATCCGCTTAGCGGCCGTCGCATTTTCGGACCGCAGGGAGATCCAGGGCATCACTCCTGACGGGGAAGTTTGCTAGGCGGGATGATGAGCTGCCTACTGGATCCTCTTGCTAAATGACGGTCCTGCGAAGATGCGTCGTTGATTTTCCATGGGCATCAAGGCCACGGGAGAAGAGCCTTCCAGGTAGACTTCGGGGTGGAGGTCTAGGTGGGGAGAACAATGAAGAGAACGTCTGGAACTAAATTGCCCAAGAGGATGTCCCGCAGACGTTTCTTGCAGCTTTCGTCAGTCTCGTCCCTTGCCACTTCTTCAGGGGCGTCGGTTTTTGGCTGGGCGAACGCCCGCCCGGCGCCGCGGATCGAGCAGGAGGCTGGACGTGCTCCGAATAAGAATATGCAGACAGCCATCCGTGAATTTCTAAACCGCCAAGGGAGTGAGACGATTCCACAGAGTCCAGACGAAGAACAAAGACTAAAACAAAAAGGGGGCATTTCTGACAAGCTTTGAAAAACCCGTGGCTGCGATTCAGACAGTAAGAAACCAGGCTGGGCAGCTGACCCGCGGTCGGTGTGTCAACCGGTCTGCCCGATCCGTCAACAGCGCTTTTGACGGCCTTTCCGACGCCCAGTTGTCCTC
>JBEKLY010000059.1:0-30372 GCA_050010015.1 Terriglobia bacterium | reverse complement strand
ACCTGCACGTCCGGTTCGAAGAGGGGAGAGTGGATCGCCCATCATTGGGTCGTCCTCTCTCCTACTCTACCGGCTCTTGGACCTACGCCGATTATGGCTCCGTGGTACCAGGCCGGAACAACGGCAGAGGAACGCAAACGGCGCTTACCTCTGATGCGCTGCCTGCTATAATCGCGTGCATGTCGCGCCTTCGACGCTTAGTGGTATCGGACCGTTGGTTCTTTATTACTTGCCGGCTATTACCCGGGCGACGCATTCTCTCGGATTCAGAATTTGCCACCTTGGCCGAGATGATTGACGAGCGGCGGGCGGAACACGGCTTCTTGCTGACCGCCTGGGTGTTCCTGCCTGACCACTGGCACGCCATTTTCTATCCCCGGCATCCGCTGACGATCTCCAAGGTGATGGAGGCCATCAAGGACGGAGCCACGAAGCGCCTCAACCGCAGGCGACACGACGCGGGGATGCTGTGGCAGCCTCGCTTCTTTGATCGCGTCCTGCGCACGGTGCGAGAGTACAACGAGAAGGTTGAGTATATCCACCTGAACCCGGTGCGGGGCTGGGTTGGTGAGGCGCGCGGAAGAGTGGCCGTGGTCAAGCGTGCATGACTACACCGGCAGCGTGCAGCGCCCTCTAGCAACGCCGAGCGGGCTGCGAATCGACCGGGTGTTGTTGCCCGCCGATCAATACACCCGGGTTTGAGCCCCCGATGACCGTCAGGGAAGAGCCGCAGAGGAGGGCAAAAGGCGCCCACCTCTGCGCTACCTACTACCTGGGTATTGCTGCCGGACCATCCGATCCTGCCGATGGATCGGCTAACCCTGCCGGCCGATGAACGAACCCGTCTCTGACGGCAAGCTGCGATGGGACAACGGGGAATTCGAATGCGACGAAGAACCGCAGAGTCCCAACATCAGGGACTCTGCGCTACCCCCGCTTTATCGCAGGCGTGTGTCCGGTGTATATTAGCCAATTGGCCGGGAAATGAACGAAGTAAACTCTCGCAAACGCATCGCCTGCATTCTACTGCTCATTGCCTCAGCGCACATGATGGTTGGTTGTGGCCGTCGGGAAAGCGAAGCGGCGCGCCACAAGGTTATTGTGCTGGGAATTGACGGCATGGACCCGCAGCTCTTGCATCGCTACGAGCAGGACGGGCGCATGCCCAACTTCCAGCGGCTGGAACGCGACGGCAGCTTCCGCGAACTGCGCACCAGCGTCCCGCCGCAGAGCCCCGTGGCATGGTCAAACGTGATCACCGGCATGAACCCGGGCGGACACGGGGTTTACGATTTCATCGAGCGCGACCCCAATACCATGCTGCCGGAATTTTCCATGGCGCGGGTGGAAGCTCCCGCGCACACGCTCTCCCTGGGCGGTTGGGTGATTCCGCTTTCAAGCGGCAAAGCTGTCTTGCTGAGACATGGCAAAGCCTTCTGGCAAATCCTGGATGACCACGGAATCCCCGCGACCGTTATCCACATTCCGGCGAACTTCCCTCCCGCGGAGTCCCGGTCTCGAACCTTGGCCGGCATGGGTACGCCCGACATGCAGGGCACCTACGGGATATTCTCGTTCTATACCGACGACCCGCTGGATGGAGAGGGTGAGCGCAGCGGAGGAGTTATTTACCCCGTCCAGGTGCAGGATCATCAGGTCTCCGCAAAATTGTACGGGCCGCCAAACACGTTTCGAAAAGGATCGCCGCAGGTGACGGTGGATTTCACGGTCTGGATTGATCCCACGCAGCCGGTCGCGAAGATCGCTATTCAGGATCAGAAGATTGTGCTGCGTGAAGGCGAACGGAGTGATTGGATCCAGGTGAAGTTCACCCTCATTCCAGGCCTCGCAAGCGCCACCGGGATTTGCCGGATGTACATGAAGCAGGTCAGCCCGTATTTCAAACTCTATGTCTCGCCCGTCAACATTGATCCCTCGCAACCAGCCTTGCCGCTTTCCACGCCCGCCAGCTACTCCAAGCAACTTTGGAAGCAAGTCGGCTTCTATTACACGCAGGGCATCGCGGAGGATACCAAGGCGCTTTCCGATCGCGTCCTCACCGACGGTGAATACCTGGAACAGGCGCGCATCGTGCTCGAGGAGCAGTTGAGGTTCTTCGATGTCGAACTGTCCAAGCTTCACAGCGGTATGCTGTTCGCCTATTTCTCGAGCCTCGACCAGAACGCGCATATGTTCTGGCGCGCGTTTGACAAAAACAGCCCGGCCTACGATCCGGACGTCAGCGAGAAGTATTCGGACACGCTTGAATGGTTCTACCAACAGATGGACCAGATGCTGGGGAAGGCGCTGGCCAAGGCAGGCGGGGACACAACTGTCATCGTCATGTCCGATCACGGATTTGCTCCCTACGATCGTTCCTTCAATTTGAACACCTGGCTGTTGGCCAACGGCTATATCGCGCTCAAGCCTGGGCAGAGAAACAAACCAGGCGACCTTTTCACGGATGTCGACTGGACGCACACGCGCGCCTATGGGCTGGGTCTGAACGGCCTGTTTCTGAATTTGCGCGGCCGGGAGCGCTGGGGAACCGTAGCGCCCGGGGCGGAGACGGAAGCGTTGCAGAATGAGATTCGCGGCAAGCTGCTTGCCGTGCGCGATCCTGTGACTGGCCTGGCGCCCATTACCCGCGTTGACAAGGCGCAGGACGTCTATTCGGGCGAGACCGTTCGCGACGCTCCGGATTTGGTTGTAGGATACAATCGCGGGTATCGGGCCGGCTGGGCGACAGACCTGGGGGAATTCACCACTGATATTCTGGAACCTAACACCGAGCCCTGGAGCGGGGACCACTGCATCGATTACACGCTCGTCCCGGGGGTGCTGCTGAGCAATAAGAAAATCATCACGCAATCACCCGCGCTTACTGACATTGCGCCCACGGTACTTGCTGAATACGGCATCGCCAAACCCGCGAAAATGGTGGGGCAATCGGTGTTCAAATCGGAAGAGAGTGGCCAACGGTAGCGGGGAACCTGCCTTTGCGGTCATTCTGAGCGACAGCGAAGAATCTCCGCAGTTCGGCTGGGGGGTTGAGCCGTAAGAAAGCAACTGCCGGGATTCTTCGCCCACCAGAGAACGGCGGGCTCAGAATGACATGTGTTGGCGGCGGGGCGAAGTAGAATAGCGGGAGGTGGGCCAATGCTGGGTAACCGAATTAAACTGGATGATGACTTGATTGAGAAAATAAAGAAGTGCTCTGAGATAGCCGGCTACTCTTCGCCCGATGAGTTCGCTGTCCACGTTCTCGAGAAAGAGGTCGCCGCCATCCTGGGAACGGGCGCAGATTCGGACGACGAAGAAGCTGTGAGGAAACGGCTGAAGGGACTCGGCTATATTGAGTGACGACATTGCCTGTCATTCTGAGCGAAGCGAAGAATCTCCGCAGTTGGTTTGGCTCCGGGGACGGAACCGCAGGGATTCTTCGCTTCGCTCAGAATGACAGACTGCAGGAGGTAATTCACTGAGGCTGATTGACGGCGTATTCGACCTGATCTTCTGGCCCTTCCGAAATTCCGGCCCCATGTACGGCTTGATCGTGGTCTCCATCCTGACCGGTTTGGCCGCCGTGTTTGTATTCGGGTACGTTTCGAATCAGCAGAGCTTGCGGCGGATCAAGAACCGCATCCAAGCGCACCTCCTCGAACTTCGCCTCTTTCCGGATCAACTTGGCGTTGTCTTGAAAGCTTATGGGCGCGTGCTCCGTTGGACTCTCTCATACCTCATGTATAACTTGAAGCCACTGGCTCTCCTCATGCTGCCTTTGGTTATTATTATGGTTCAGCTCGATCTGCGCTTGGGCCGGATTCCGTTTCAAGCCCACGACTCGTTTATCCTGACGGCTAAACTTGCCGAGCCAGGCGCGCTGGATTCGGACTCGTTGAAGCTGCCCAAGGGTCTGACCTTGACCGCTCCTGCCGTAAACATCCCCGCGCTCCACGAGGTCGACTGGCGCATTCGGGCCGATGAGTACGGCGTGTTCATGCCGAGCGTGGTTGTGAGGGGCACGGCGTTTGCAAAGCAGGTGGTTGTGTCAAAGCAGATAACTGCTTTGCCTTCAGCGCGAGCACGGACAGGTATAATGGAATGGTTTATGAATCCGGTTGAGCAGTCGCTTCCCAGGGGAGGCCCTCTTCGGTCGCTCGAAGTGAACTATGCTCCGCGTTCTATAGACTTGGGGTTCTTCGTCACCAATTGGTTGGTGGTCTTTCTGGTTGTTTCGTTGGCGTCCGGATTTGTGCTTAAGATGGTGCTGGGTATAGAGATTTGAACAATCATCGGCAGATCATCGAAGTAAGAACCCCTCACCCGTCCCGCGACGGCTGGAGAAGGCGCCGCCGCGCGACACCCTCTCCCCAGGGGAGAGGGCCGCTTGGTGTGGGGAGGAAGAGCGGCGCCAAGGAGATTATGGTCGTCTTGGCCATTCTCCTCTTGACTCCCACTGTCTTGCACGCGTACGTTGGACCCGGAGCGGGCTTTGCTTTTCTCTCGTCGTTCCTCACTCTCTTTTTGGCTTTTCTCTATTCTGTGTTCGCTTTCGTTACCTGGCCGGTTCGCCGGCTCTTTCGCCTACTGCGCGGCCGGAGAGCTTATCGCCACGCCCAAGTGAAGCGCGTGGCGATTGTCGGCTTCGACGGCATGGATCCGAACCTGGCCGAGCGGTTTATGCAAGAAGGAAAGCTGCCGAACTTCGCCCGGCTTCGTGACCAGGGAACCTTCCGCCGCTTAGCGACCACTTGCCCGCCTGATTCGCCGGTCGCCTGGTCCACGTTCATGACCGGAGTCAATCCGGGCAAACATAATATCTACGATTTCATGGGGCGAGACCTCGGAACTTATCTCCCTTATCTTTCTTCAGCCCAGATCCGTGATGCAAAGAAGTCCTTTAAGATCGGAAAGTACACCATTCCGCTCGGAAAGCCTCGGGTGAAACTGCTCCGCAAGGGCATACCGTTCTGGCACTTCCTCGGGAAAGCGGGCGTCTTCTGCTCCGTGCTGCGCGTTCCGATTACGTTTCCGCCGGAGAAATTCGAAGGCGTGCTGCTGTCCGGCATGTGCGTGCCGGACTTGCAAGGCAGCCAAGGGACTTTTTCCTTTTACTCGAGCGGGCGCGTCACCGGCGGCGACAAGCCGGAGGGAGGTGCGCGCTTTCCGCTCGAACGCGTCGGGGAGCGCTTCCGCTCGTCCATTCCCGGACCTGAGAACCCGTTGCGGCGCATGCCCGGTGTGCCTCTGCGCATCGAGTTCAGCATCAAGCCGCTCGCAGGAAATGACAAGGCTGAAGTTGGGATCGACGGCCGCCGCTTCGAGCTTCGCAAAGGCGAGTACTCGGAGTGGATAGAACTGAAGTTTAAGGCCGGGCTGGGAATTAAGGTTCACGGGGTCTGCCGGTTTTTCCTGAAGGCGCTGACGCCGAATGTCGAGCTCTACGTGACTCCAGTCAATATTGATCCCGGCCACCCCGCGCTACCCATTTCTCATCCACTGATCTACTCGGTCTACCTGGCGAAGCTTTTGGGGCCCTACGCCACACTGGGTCTCGCCGAAGATACCTGGGCACTGAGCGAGGGCGTGCTGGATGATGAAGCTTTCCTCAAGCAGTGTTATCTGATTCATGATGAGCGCGAGCGGATGTTCTTCGACGCGCTCGAGAAGACACCGCGCGGCCTTTGCGCCTGCGTGTTTGATGCCACGGATCGCATCCAGCATATGTTCTGGCGCTACCTCGATCCGAACCATCCCGCCGTGAACTCTGAGACCGATCGCCGCCGCTTTGGAGGTACGATCGAAGATCTGTACCGGCGCATGGACGATTTGGTCGGCCGTATTCTCGAGCGCCTCGGTGACGAGGGCGTGCTGATGGTGGTGTCGGACCACGGTTTCAACTCTTTCGCGCGCGGCATGAATGTCAATAGCTGGCTGTGGCGCAACGGATACCTCAGCCTGAAAGACGGGGTTGGGCGGAGCGGCGAGTGGTTTGAGAATGTCGACTGGGAGCACACGCGTGCTTACGCACTGGGTCTTAACGGACTCTACATCAATCAACGCGGCCGTGAGCGTGGCGGAGTCGTGGCGCCTGGAGAACAGACGCGATCTCTCAAACGCGAACTGCAGGAGAAACTGCAGGCCTTCACCGATCCTGGCACCGGCTCCGCGCCCATCACACACGTCAGAGATCGGGACACGGTCTATAGAGGGCCGTTCAGGGACAACGCGCCGGACCTGATCATCGGTTATGCCAAAGGCTATCGGGTGGGTTGGGATTCAGCCAAGGGCAAGGTTTCCGAAACCGTGCTGGAGGATAACTGCAAGGCCTGGAGCGGAGACCACTGCATCGATCCTCTGCTGGTGCCAGGCGTGCTCTTCTCGAATCGGAAACTGGCTTGTGAAGATCCGGCGATCATGGATGTAGCCCCCAGCGTGCTTTCCTGGTTTGGGCTCACGGCGCCGCCCCAGATGGACGGCAAAGCGTGGAAGCTGCTCTGAAATTAGCCGGGAGCGCGGGCATCCTGCCCGCCTTTCGGGTCCCAATTCCACGCATTCTGCGGGCAGGATGCCCGCGCTCCCATGAAGGGTGAGGCTGCTATGAAAATCTGCGTATTGGGACTGGACTGTGCGGCGCCGGAGATAGTCTTCGGCGACGAGCGCCTCAAGAATATCCGGCGGCTGATGCAGAGGGGTGTGTGGGGCCGCCTGGAGAGCGTGATTCCTCCCATCACCGTGCCGGCATGGATGTGCATGTGCACCAGCCAGGACCCGGGATCTTTGGGCGTCTACGGTTTTCGAAATCGGCGGGACTACTCTTATGCGGGCCTCGGCAGGACTGACTCGCGATCCATCCGCGCTCTGGCCATTTGGGATTACCTGGCGCTTGAGCAAAAGAAATCCATTGTTTTTGCGGTGCCGCCGAATTATCCGCCGCGCAAACTCAATGGAATTAGTATTGGCTGTTTTCTGACTCCCGATGCGCAGAAGAACGAATTCACCTATCCTGCCGAGATCAAGAACAAGATCACAGAATTGGTGGGTGACTACTCCGCCGACGTAGAAGGTTTTCGCACCGATGACAAAGAGTGGCTGAAGCGGCAGATTTTTGAGCTTAGTCGAAAGCACTGGAAAGTGGTGCACTGGCTGCTAGCCAATCAGGAATGGGAATACTTTCACTACGTTGACATTGGGCTGGACCGAATGCACCACGGCTTTTGGAGTTTTTTCGACAAATCTCATCGGCAATACCAAGCCGGTAATCCCTACGAAAGCGTAATTCCGGAGTACTACCAATGGCTCGACGAGCAGATCGGGATTGCTCTCGACTCGCTGCCCTCCGACACCATCGTGTTGGTCGTCTCTGACCACGGCGCGCAGCGCCTCGACGGCGGCTTCGTCGTCAACGAATGGCTGATGAAGGAAGGGTTGCTGGTTCTCGACGAGGTTCCCAGCGAAGTGACGGAGTTTGCGAAGCTCAAGGTGAATTGGGCGAAGACGCAGGTCTGGAGCGAGGGTGGCTACTACGCGCGCGTGTTCTTCAACGTCCAGGGACGCGAGCCGCAGGGCACCATCCCGCCTGGCGATTACGAATCCTTCCGCGACGAGATCAAGTCGCGCTTTGAGGCGCTCGCGGATGACGAGGGGCGTCCGCTTGACTCGCTGGTTTTCAAACCCCAGGAAATCTATCACCACGTTCGCAATGTGGCCCCTGACCTCATCGTTCACTTTGGCCGGCTGTTTTGGAGGTCGATCGGCAGCGTAGGTCACGGCCGCTTGCACGTCCAGGAAAACGACACCGGACCTGACGCCTGCAATCACGCGCAGTTCGGGATGTTTGTGCTGGCGGCTCCGAACTGCCCGCTGCACGGCGAATTCAGCGGTGCGCGTCTGCTTGATATCGCACCAACCCTGCTCGATCTCGCCGGGCACCCTATCCCGAAAACGATGCAGGGACGATCGTGGGTCCGACGTAGCGCCGGCCTTTAGAGCCTGCCCTGAGCCGAGCGAAGGGTCGGCACCCACGATTCTGGCCTACACAGGCTACGGAGAAACCCCTCGCACCGTGTCATTCTGAGCGAAGCGAAGAATCTCAGCAGTTGTACTTTTCAACGAACTACAGAGATCCTTCGTCGCCTCCGGCTCCTCAGGATGACACACCGAGGATTTTTGTGCGGTCGGCATTCATCATGCTGACCTGAAGGTCAGCGCTACGAACGGGTTGAAATAAGCGCCCGAATCTGTTCTCGCAGCGCCAATCCGCCGGCAATAAGGCCGGAGAGGCGAGGCGACGGATTGTTGAAGGTCGGAGAGGACGCGTCGAGGCACTCCACAAACCCGCCTCCTGCCTTGACCAGCGCGACGCCGGCCGCAACATCCCATTCGGACTTGGGGGTCAGAGTCCAGGTGGCGTCGGCGAGTCCAGCGCCGACCAGCGCGAGCTTGTAAGCCACCGACCCCGTGGGGCGGACAATGATGGGCGCATTCCGAAAAGGCTCCCACTCACCCCTTTTCACCTCGCTGCGACTGGCCAGGACGACTGCCCCCTCAAGGTTGGTGAGGCCGCTGGCATGGGTCCGCTTGCCGTTGTAAGTTATCCCGCTCGCCACCGAACCCAGAAACGTCTCGCCCGTAGCGGGATTCGAAACACCGCCGGCAACAACGTTGCCGTTTTCCACGAGCGCAACCGAAACGCACCACTCCGGAATCCCCGCCACGAACTCCACCGTTCCATCCAGAGGGTCCACCACCCAGACTCGTTGTTTATCCAATCGGGCAAGGTCGTCGGTGCTCTCTTCGGAAAGCCATCCTTCGCCCTCGCCGGGAAGCGCCTCCCGCAAAACCCGGTCCGCGACCCTGTCAGCCTCGGTGACAGGACCGCGGCCCAATGGTTTCTGGTCGGCCTTCACCGCTCCTGGGACGAACGGAGAAATGGCGGCCACAGCTTTTTGCAACGCTTCGTGAATACGTTCTAGATCGTCCATAGTAGTGTGCCGTAACGCGGAACCCGTCTTGCGATCTGCGGCTCCTCGGGAAGCCTCGGGACGTGCCGCGCAGGAGTAGGGAGTCTAATCGCGGCGATGAGTGATAGTCAACCGTCGGCCTAGATACGGTCAAGCGCATACGTCTCAACAAGTAAGAAGCTGTGAAAAAAACCAACCCGTTGTCATCCTGAGCGCAGCGAAGGATCTCCGCATTTTCCTATGGTTCTCGCGGCTTAAGAACAACTGCAGAGATCCTTCGCTGCGCTCAGGATGACAGGCAGCCGATTCTTTGACAGGTTTGGTGGGGCGCGTCTCGTGCGAGTTAAGAGTCCCAATGCAGGGGCAGGCTCTGTTGCCGTCCTGGGTCACCCCTTACATGCTCAAGGGCGCTGTGGCTGAGGTCGAGCGTTTGCACGGCCGGCTGCGGCTCTTCCTCGAATACAAGCGGATTTCCCTCCCTCAGGAAACGGCGGTTGTAGAATCTCAACCACCATAGCCCCAACAGAAGCAGCGCCACCGGGGCCACAAGCTCCGCGGGATTTCGCAAGGCCCAGTCTTCCGCGCGCGCCAGCGTGTAGGCATAACTCGAGAACATCAACCAGCACCCAAGCCAGACGGCGAAGTTTCCGGACTTACTGGCGAGGTACGAACATGTGAAAGGGATTTTCCGGAAGCGAAGCAGCAGGACCTCGATGAGGATCAGGGCAAGGAGGAAATCCAGCAGAAGAGCGGCGGCGGCCTCTCCAAAACTCAGGTGAAGCGCGTAAATCGGAAATACGAGTGTCAAGATTGGAATCGTCCCCAAGACGATCATGGCCTTGCGGACTCCTGAGCGCAGCGCGGGGTTGGTTTGCCTTTCGGTAAGCTGGAAAATCCAATTGGCGCGAACCTCCGCCGGTATTTCGAAGATGAGCCGCGTTCCGGACAACACAAAAAAGGAGATGATGAGCGGGATGGAAAGGAAAATGGCTGCGCGGCCTGACGCGGTGATCACTGCGTTGTGCGACAGAAGTGCAGCGGCGCTTTCTAGCGCCAGCGCAACGCCCACTCCTGTGTAAGCAGAAAAGAGGAGCCGATGGCGGCGGCTGCCCAAGATGGTTTTGAACACAAAGCTGAAGGCGACGCGCTCGAGTGCTTCCCGCAGAAATGTGTGTTGTATGAGCCGGCGCAGGGCCCGTCCCGCCTGCCGGGGTTCCCGGGGCGGCGCCTCACCGGCCTCTAGCGACCTCCGCAAATGCCTGCGGTAGCTCGCCAGATAAGTCGTAATTGAAATCACCAGTACCGCAGCAACGCCCAACACCGCTCGTCGCGCCAGCGGGAGGTAAGCGGGGTCGGGATAATGAAGCATCGCCCGGTAAAGTCCGAGAAACCACAGGGGAGGGAGCCAGCGGGCGAGAGGGCCGCTCGAGTGAAGCAGTGCGGACAGATCACCCACCATTTTTGGCAAGAGCAGAGAAAACATCAGCACGGAGGCGATTAATCCGCCCTGGAGGTAAGCGGACGCTTTCTCGAACCAGCGATAGCTCAGGACTGTAAGCAGTACCCCTTCCAGTGCGACGAAAAACAAAAAGCTGAAAGTGCTCGCCGCCGCCATGGTCAGACCGTGAACCAGGGACCAGCGGCAAATTCCGCCGAAGGTGACATGCGTTCCCCCCGACGCCGCCAACGGAAACCCCAACGTACCCGGGGCGCCGACGGCCGCAGCAAACATAAAGAGGAACACTACCAGCGCCGAGGCCTTCGCAAGAAAGATGCTTCCGGCCCGGGTGGGAAGCGGTACGAGGGTAAGGAAGTCCACGCGGTCAGGAAAGAAGGAGTCCCATTCGAGGACAGCTAACAGCCCGATCACCAGCATGGACAGGCACACATAGATGAACTCGTCCCGCATCGACGTGGGATCAAAGAGGCCGGGAGCGAGTTCCGCCATTTGCGAGTAGGCCGTATACAAGAAGAAGAAGTAGATAAAACCAGGTGCTGCCAGGAGGACGACGACGTGCGCGACGCCTAGCGCCGATTCTCCCGTTTGCGAAACGAACTCGTTGTCGAAGAATCGTCCGAAGAAATGCCTGGTCAGCTCGACCAAGTGTGTCTCGTCCTCGTGGACGAACCGGCGCAGGGCGTCGAATCGGGGCATGGCAGTCCTACTAGGCAAGCTTCATGGCTGCGACCATCTGCTGCGCGGCGGCCTCCGAGTCGCCCTGAGGGACGAGCTGGGAAAAGATGCCCTCCAGAGTAGGGACTTGAGTCAGGTCGCGCAGGCGCTCGACGGAATCGGCGGCCACCACGCGTCCCTTGTGCAGGATGATCACACGCGTTGCCACCCGCTCCACGACTTCCAGGAGATGAGAACTGTAAAGGATGGTCTTTCCCTGGCTTGCCAGGAGTCTGAGCAGGTCACGAAAAATCTGCGCCGCACCGACGTCCAGGCCGGAGAGCGGTTCGTCGAAAATCACCACCTCGGGGTCGTGAAGGAGCGCGGCGCAAATCAGGATTTTCTGCCTCATTCCGCGCGAGTAGGAGGAGCTGAGAGCGTGGCGGTGGCGGTGCATCGAAAAAAGACGCAACATGCTGTCTATCTTCTCTTCCAGAATGCCGTCCGGGATGGAGCGCAAGCGCCCCACAAGGTGAAGGTAGTCCCATCCCGAGAGGTAGGGGTAAAGGTAGGGTTCCTCGGGAACGTACCCGAGCCGGCGTTTGAAGTCCAAGAATTGGCTGCGGACTTCCCGGCCATTGTAAAGAATGCTTCCATGCGTAGGCTCGAGCAGGCCCACAATCATTTTCATGGTGGTGGTTTTGCCGGATCCGTTGGGGCCCAGGTAGGCAGTGATTTCGCCGGGCGACACCGAAAAGGTGACGGCATCCACGGCCGGCAGCCGCGTGTAACACTTCGTCAGGCCACGTACTTCCAGCATGGGGGTCACCCCAAGGCAAGAATTCCAGTTGGCCGGTCGTGGTACGGTCTGGTGTAGGGGCGCTTCTACGCCATCGCGTGTTGAGACCAACTCGCCCCATCAAGAGCAAACGCTACCCGAACCAAGTGGCGAACGTTCCTGCCAAGCGCAGAACGTTTGATGTATGTGTGCGCTTACAAGTTGCACATTGCGACTTTCGGCTTCGCGAACTTCTGGTGACCGGTCTCGTACACGGTCGCAGACCCAAGGCGGGTTCCCATAAGCGCTAACTTAAGCCTGTCGCCGTCGGCGGAATGCTTCTCGCCGCCACTCTCGCAGGCCCAGAGGGCCGAAAGATTGTGGCCCACGGCGAAAGCCGTGGGATGGCCGGAACTGGTTAGCGATCAAGCCCGCGTCAGCGGGCGACAGACTCCCTGCGCTCCGTCCAATACTTCTGTCGCCCCTACGGGGCTTGCTCACGACGCTTATGCTTTATCCCATGGCTTTCGCCATGGGCCACAATCTGCCGCCGCTGCGCGGCTCCGAAGGTCGTGTCGACGTTAAGTTAGCGCTTATGGGGCGGGTCTTCCTGGGTTCCACGCACGGCTGCATAGGGTTTGTCCCTGCGGGTAGTGTCGCAGAGGGGCTCTGAAGCACTCTCCGCGCCTGCCTAATGCTGTGAGTCCTCCGAGTCGTACTTCTTCCTCTGTTCTTCCTGGGCAGCCAAGGAGGGCACTCCCAGATTCCGGCGCAGCGCGTCAGGGATCATGGCGCGATTGTACGGTTCCTGCGTCGTCGGCTCCTTGGGCTTGAAATAAAACTGCGTGCCGTAGATTTGCGGCTGATGAACGGAATTCAGATACCTGTCGAGCGTTGCGGCTTCGATCCACAACGCACCACCTCGCCCTCGCGCTACAGCCACCATAGCCAGCGTGTGGGCCAGGAGGTAGTCGTCCGGCGCATCGCCGTGTTGGAATACAAAAGCAGCCCTCTCGAAGTCTTCTCCGGTATGAAGTTTTCCGGTCGAGAGGAGTTGGCGGGTTTGCTCCCGGCGGAATGCGTCTGCTCTTTCGACTACCCCCCAATCGATTTTCCCCACGCCTGGCTGCCGGTCTTTCTGGTCCGCCTCAAAGATCCGCTGCATCTCAGGATTCGAAATATCGGTGTCATCCACGAAGTAATTGCGCGCACTGTCCCAGTCACCAGCTATGGACAACGGACCCTTTTCCCTCGCCACAGGCCACGGCTCGAAACCGGCGATATCGATCTTCAGGCTTCCATGTCCTTGCCGGCTCGTACAAAGCTGGAAATCATCCTTGTCGCGGTTGTCTGCGGGGTTTTGAGTTGTGAAGGAGACGCAATTGCCCTTGCTGGCGCTGCGGATGATCGGGTAATGAACGGCTGGCCCATTAATGCCGGAAAAGAACGCGCCGGTGGCGATTGAAAAGTGCTGTGGGCGGGCCAGCGAGCCGGTGAAGTGTCCCCCACTCCCCAGGATTGGCGAGAGAGTCACGACAATGAAAATGCGATTCCCAAGCCTTAAGACCCAGTTGCCGGCAAACTCGGGCGTTTGCTGTGCAGGGCTGTTGACGGTAAACATAACGCCGAGGAAAAACAGCAAACTTGACAAGCGTGTAGAATGTTGGCGGCTCATGCAGCGATTATACAGTTAAACGTCGAGGAGTTGGGCAGTTGGTGGACCGAGATTCTCGGACCGGAAGTACGATGGTCCCTGGAGGGGAGACATGACGATTGGCAGAACTATTTGGATGTTGATAATTCCTTTGAGCTTGGTTGTGTCGTCAATGGCCACGGCGGCGCCGCGCGAGGTTTCTTTCTCGGCGGGGGCCAAAAGTGTGGAAGCCTACGACTTTGCCGAAGTCACCATAAACGTGGCGGCGCCGGATGCACTCAATCCCTTTACGGATGTCACAATACTTGGATCCTTCGCCAAGGCAGGTACGAGCGAGCGCACAAACGTGGAAGGCTTCTGCGACTCGCCTGACGGCGGTGTGTTTCGGATTCGATTCATGCCATCTGCACCGGGCGATTACACCTATTCGATTACCTTCCGTCAGGGTGGTTTCGAAAAGACCTCGACGGGCGCCTTCCGTGCCACCGACGGGCGACGGCGAGGTCCGATTCGTGTTGACCCCAAATACCCTTGGCACTTCATCTGGCAGGGAACCGGCGAGCACTATTTCTTCAATGGCACGACGGCGTACTGGCTGCCCGGCTGGCGCGACGAGCGGATCATCGACGACAGCCTGGAGCGCCTCCACCGGTTGAAAGTGAACCGTCTGCGGGTGATGCTGGCGGGGGCGGCAAACCAGTTCTGGGGCGAAGCGGTGATGCCCGGCGATAATTTCACGGTGTTTCTGCGGCCATGGCCGGCAGAGGCGCCGGAGAGTTACGACCATCCAGGGATCGATTTCACTCGCTTCAACATTCCGTACTGGCAGAAATGGGAGCGCATGCTGCGCTTTGCCCGCGAGCGCGACATGATCATCTCAGTGGTGCTGGACACTCCCCTGCACGGTGCCCAAGCGCCTGCCGGCAGTCCGGATGAGCGGCGCTACTTCCGCTATGCGGTGGCGCGTTTGAGTGCGTTTTCAAACATCACCTACGACTTGGGAGACGATCTCGACAGCTTTCGCGACGAAACTTGGGCGCACCAGACGGGAACTCTCATTGAAAGCTGGGACCCCTATGAACACCTGGCCACCAGCCATCCGGTGAATCCCGTGCTCCAGGATCGCGCTGCGGCCTGGTTTGGGTTTACCTCCATCCAGGAGTGGTCGCGACGGCAACACGCCTTGATGCTCGAACAGCGCCAAATCCAATTAAAGACGGGGCGTATAATCCCTCAAACCAACGAAGAATACGGGTACGAGGACCATTACCCGCGCTGGGCTCCTCCTCCTCCGGGAGACTCGGCAGAGACCCTGCGCCAGACGGCCTGGGAGATCGCGATGGCTGGCGCCTACGGAACTACTGGAGAATCCTGCCGCCGGGGTACCAACATCTGGCCGGACACTGGCGGGGGGTGGATTAACGGACGAGGCGACGACAGCATGGTGATGCTCAACGGTTACGCCCACATGGTGGATTTCTTCACCAGTTTCGAATGGTGGAAGACCGAGCCGCACGATGAACTGGTAAACAACGGAGCCTACTGCCTCGCCAAGCCCGGCAACATCTATGCCGTCTATCTGCCGAAAGGCGGGACCGTGTCGATCAAGCTCGAGCCTGGAAGCTACGAGGCAAAGTGGTTCAATGCCTATACTGGCGACACCGCTCCACTGCCTGTCTTCCAGGGGCCGACGTGGACGTCGCCAGAAGCCCCGGGCTGGCTGGATTGGGCGCTGCTCCTGCAGCGGCGGTCGGCTCCGGGAAATTAGGCAGTCGGCAGGTGGGCAGATAGGCAGATGGGCACTGTGCAACGAGTGGAGTAACAGTCTTGGTCGCGCCGCGATTTGCCTTGCGGCGCCCTGACCCGTCGGGCCATCTGCCGACCTGAAGGTCGGCGCTACCTTCGAATCAGGACACGGGCACGGCTTTCTTGACGTTGACTTCCTGCTATGCAGACCGGATAATGCCTTTGATTCAACCAATACAATTGGTGTCGCGCGGAGGTGCGGGATGTCTCCAATATCTGACCCAAGCACGGGAAACGCGTACCGGAAGTTGTTGCAGAGGATCATGGTTTTTCTTGCGGCGTTGGTTGTTGCCCGTTTTGTCTTAGAGGTGACGGGCACACCTCAGGTTGTGGCGCGCTACGTCTCGGCAACCGTCGGCTTGATCTTCGCCGGGATCTACTTTGCAGCCATCGGGCCCCTGAAGCGAAGGCCCTTCAAATACTCGCAACTCGTCCTGCCCGCCTTAATTCTGTCCGCGTGGAGCGTGGGCTGGGTGATTCTGGCAACCGTAATTTCCGCCGTATTCCGTCTGCAGCGGAGCCACTATGCAGAGCGCGAGGATTACGGGAACTGGGGCCACTTGGGCGGCCACGTCTTAGGGCACCTGATCGGGATCGTTGTCCTGTTCGTTGTGCTGCTGGTGCTCATGGCGCTCGTTCAGCTTCTGTGGCGCTGGCCAGTAACCGTCGGCCCTGGAGTAGTACTGGGCGCACTGGTCGTTACACGTTTCTGGCTCGAGGCGATGGGCGTAACAGGACCGAACACTGCTGCCTGGAGTTCCACAGTCGCCGTTTTGATCGCCGGCTTCTATCTGGGGGGCGTGGGGCCGCTCCTGGGTCTGCGTGGGGGCCGGCAGCTTGTGGCCCCGGCGCTGGTCCTCGGTTGGACGTGGAGGCTCTGGGTCTTCATCGCCATACTCATGAGCGCCATTCCTACCCCTTTCATGACTCACTTCTTTAATCGCGCAGGTGGCCATGTGGCGGCCCGGCTTGCGCAAGCACTGGGGGGTACGGCGGTGGAAGGCTTAATCGCGGGATTGATTTTGTGGGGAATCGCAGTCTGGATCGCTTCAGCCACACGGCGTGAGGAAACAGCGTAGCAAGGGAGAACGCAGAAAGCAGAAAGCAGAAATCAGGAGGCAGAAAGCAGAAAGCAGAAGGCAGAAGGCAGACTCCCCTCCTTTGCTAAGGAGGGGTGGGGGGTGGTTGGTCGATCCAGTTCCGCTACCCACCACTTCCCCGGCACCTCCTCCCTTTGAGGAGGGGAGTCGTTTTCACTGCAGTAAGCACAAAGCAGCAAGCAGCACGCAGCAGTGCCGACCTGCCCACCTGCCTACTGCCTACTGCCTAATGCCTAATGCCTACTGCTTTCTGCCTACTGAAGAGGATTTGTTATGCAACGTGTTCTGGTGACCGGGGGAGCGGGGTTCATCGGCTCGCACTTGTGCGAGCGTCTTCTCCGTACCGGACGGCGGGTTGTCGTCGTGGATAACCTGGACGATTTCTATGACCCGCAGCTCAAGCGCGCTAACCTTGATATCGTGAAGGCTGCCGGCGACTTCGAGTTCTATCCCGTGGACATTCGCGATTCCACTAGCCTCGAGGAAGTGTTTCAAAAGGCGCAGCCCGAGGCGGTGGTCCACCTCGCGGCGCGTGCGGGGGTGCGCGCTTCGGTGCTTTATCCGGCGCTCTACACCTCGGTCAATATCGACGGAACGCTTTGCCTGTTGGAGCTCAGCCGAAAGTTTCATGTGCAACAGTTTGTTTTCGGCTCCTCGAGTTCAGTCTACGGCCGGTACAACCGTGTGCCATTCTGCGAAGAGGACTCCGTCAGCAAGCCGCTCTCTGTGTATGCCGCCACCAAAGCGGCTGGTGAAATGCTGGCCTTCACATACTCGCACTTGTATTCGCTGCCGGTCATCTGTCTTCGCATATTCACCGTCTTCGGACCTCGACAACGCCCCGACTTGGCAATTCGCAAATTCGCCCAGCTTATTCAAGAGGGAAAGGAATTGCCGGTTTTCGGTGACGGCAGCATGAGCCGTGACTACACCTATGTCAGCGACGCGGTGGCGGCCATCGAGCAGGCTTTGGCTTCTAGCTATCCGTTTGAGATCTTTAACCTCGGCAATTCCCGCCCGATCCGCCTTGATTACATGATCGGTGCCTTGGAAAGCGCTCTGGGTAAGACCGCAACAAGAACCTACCAACCCGCGGGCCCGGCAGAAATGGCCACCACTTTTGCCAGCCTCGACAAGTCGCGAAAGCTGCTGGGTTACAGTCCCAAGATTTCCTTCGAAGAGGGGATTCGCTTGTTTGTGGAATGGTTTAGAGGGCAGGGGTCAGGGACTGGGGGCTAGGGAAAAGCAGAAAGCAGAAAGCAGAAAGCAGAAGGCAGACCTCTCTTCGTTGGCGCTCTTATCGCTCGGAGTTTCTAAGGGTACGGGCGGCGGTGTCATCCTGAGCGGAGCGAAGGATCCCCGCAGTTGTTCGTCCGTCTTTGAAATGGCTAGGAACTGCAAAGATCCTTCGCTCCGCTCAGGATGACAGGCGGTGGTTGATGCCTACTCTCGACTGCCTACCGCCTACCGCCTACTGCCTACTGCCTACTGCCTATTGCCTTCCCCTGCCCTCCGGCGCTACGTGCTAGAATGCAGTTCTATGCCTCTGAGCCTTTTCGGAACGAGTGATAAAGAGAAAAAGCCCGGCCTTTTCCAGCGACTCAAACAGGCCGTTGCTTCCACCAAGGCCCAACTGGTGGAACGCATCGAGGAAATTGTCGAAGGGAAACAGACCGTCGACCAATCGGTGCTCGACGACCTCGAGGCCACGCTCATTACCGCTGACTTGGGAGTAAAGACGACGGGCGAGATTCTCGACCGTCTTAAGGAGCAGGTCAGCTACAAGAAACTCACCGAGCCGCGGCAGCTTCGCGCCGCCGTCGAGCAGGAGATTCTCAAGATACTTGAGAACCCCGCGCTCGGCCGGCAAGCCGGCACGCCGGTTGCCAGGCAACCCCCGGCCGGAATGCCGGCCGTCGTCTTCGTAGTGGGCGTGAACGGAGTGGGGAAAACCACAAGCATTGCCAAGCTGGCAAATCTCGAACTGCAACAAGGCCGCAAGCCGCTGCTCTGCGCCGCTGACACGTTTCGCGCCGCGGCCACCGAACAGCTTGAAGTGTGGGCGGGCCGGCTGAACGTGGACATTGTCAAGCAGAAGTCCGGCGCCGATCCCGCCGCCGTGCTTTTCGACGCCCTGGCCGCCGCGCGTACCCGCCATTACGACTTGGTGATTGTGGATACGGCGGGCCGCCTGCATACCAAAGACAACCTGATGGCGGAGCTTCAAAAGATGTGCCGCATCGCGGCGCGCGAAATCCCGAATGCCCCGCACGAGGTATTGCTGGTCATTGATGCAACCACGGGCCAGAACGGCCTCTCGCAGGCTCGCCAGTTCATCGACCACGGCGGAGCCACCGGAATCATCTTGACCAAGCTTGACGGAACTGCCAAGGGTGGCGTGGTCATTGCCATCGCGAGTGAGCTCGGGTTGCCGATCCAGTTCGTGGGGGTCGGTGAAAAGGTGGATGACCTTCTTCCCTTTGCCCCGCGCGAGTTCGTGGAATCGCTGTTTGAATCGTGACGCTATTGTAGGAAGGGTCCGACATCCACTGTCATTCCGAGCGAAGCGAGGAATCTCGCCCTGGAATTCCTCGGCCCTTGAATCCGCTACATCGAAGCAGAGCGAGATTCCTCGCTTCGCTCGGAATGACAGGTTGCCGGGCTAGTATCCGTTTTAAACACATGAGCATTAACACCACCACTGTGATTTTCGATTTCGGTTATGTGCTGAGCCTCCCTCCGCGGGCTTCTGACTATCAGAACCTGGCTACCCTGGCGGGCATAGATGGAAAAGCCTTCGAGGAGGTTTACTGGGGCCAGCGCGCCGACTATGACCGGGGAACCATCGACGGACCCGCGTATTGGCGGCGCGTTGCGCAAGCGGCGGGTGTGGAAATCACGCCTGCCCAAATCGGCAGCCTCATTGCCGCCGACATTGAAATCTGGATGCGCGCCAACCCTGTCATGATGGAGTGGGTCCGCGCGCTGAAGAATCACGGCCTGAAAATTGCCGTCCTTTCCAACATGCCGATCGAAATCTCCACCCACATGCGGCGATTCGCTCCCTGGTTCAGAGACTTCGACTACGTCTGCTTTTCCGCGGAAGTCCAGCTCGCCAAGCCGGAACACGCCATTTTCCACGCTTGTCTTAAGGTAGTGGGCTCGAAGCCTGAGGAGTGTCTTTTCATCGACGATCGCGCGGACAACGTGGAGGCGGCGCAGGCCGTCGGCATGCACGCGGTGGGGTTTGTATCGGTCGAGGGACTAGCTGTTGAGATCCTTCCTTTCGATCTTCCCGCCCTGGAGCCCGCTCAGGAAACCAAGATGACTCCACGACCATTGGGTCTGTATTGTGGCGAATTCAACGTGCCTGACGACTTTGACGCTCCACTTCCCGACGAGATACAGGCTTTGTTCGAAGGCGAAAAGCCCAAACGCGACAAGCCGCTCGGAAAAGGTAAGAAGCGACCTCCCAAAGCTTAGAACGTAATCACAGTTCTATTCGTCGCTAGCGGCCTCGTCAAACTTAGCTATATAGAGATAGATAACAATTCCACAGATAACCATGAGGGCGAGCAACCACTCCAGTTCCGTCCGGTCTACGTTCTTGATCCAATCTGCCGGCAGCACCGGACCGTGGGCTCCCGCATCGTGAATCTCGAGGTAGATGCGGGCGGCGAAATAGGAGCTGACCAGAAGCGCGAGAATCGCCGTCAATTCCCGCATCAAGGGAAGGATGCGCTCCTGCTGCGCGGGTGAGTAGCGGCTCAGGCGCCACGAGCCGAAGTGGATCGTCTCAGGGGCAATTTAAGGTGCGGCCAGCAGCAACGCGGCGATAAAGACCTGCAAGAACCAGGTGATGTGCAGCCCCAAACTCAGCACTTGACTGACAGGGACGGTCGCACCGCGGCGGGTCATGACCTGCGCGCTCAGCGAAGGCAGGCTGGTCCCGATCTCGAAATAGGAGTAAACGGCCAGCGCCGCCGTCAGCACCGCCAGCACCAGTCGTGACATTGAGAGTTCAGCCCCTTCCGGAACCAACGTGGCGCCGCGCTCACCACCCCTGACCCCTCCTCAGGGAGGAGGGGAATCGCGGCAATAGCTCCCCTGCGCGTTAAGAAGGGGAATCGCGGCGGTAGCTCCCCTGCGCAGCAAAAAGGGCAACCGCGGTAGCAGTTCCCCTCCTCGGTAAGAAGGGGAATTGCGGTAGCAGTTCCCCTCCTTGATAAGGAGGGGCAAGGGGTGGTTGTTCTAAGGAATCAGCCTGGACATCACTCTAGCGCACCGACTCGTCCACCTCGCGCAGCCATTCGGGGCGCTTCAGGACCTCGCGCGGTCTGGAGCCATCCGGCGCGCTGACAATGCCGTCCTTCTGCATCATGTCGATGAGTCGCGCGGCGCGCCCGTAACCGAGGCGCAGCCGGCGCTGCAGGAGGGAAGTGGAAGCCTTGCCGGATTCCACCACGATGCGCACGGCGTCGTCGTAAACGGCGTCGAGTTCCGCCGCCTCTTCCTCATCAGCGTCTTCACCCAAGTCGTCGCCGTCCCGGTCCTTCACGGGTTTCAGGAACTCCTCGTTGTATTGAGGCTGCGACTGCGACTTCCACCAATCAACCACCTTGGTGATTTCCTGCTCGGTCACCAGCGGACCGTGCAATCGTTGCAGGCGGGCGCTGGCGGGAGGCAGGAAGAGCATATCGCCGCGGCCCAGCAGCGCTTCCGCGCCATTGGCGTCGAGAATGGTCCGCGAGTCCACCTTGGAGGCCACACGAAATGAGATGCGCGCCGGCAGATTGGCTTTGATCAGTCCCGTGATCACGTCCACCGAGGGACGCTGAGTAGCAAGGATCAAATGAATGCCCACGGCGCGAGCCATCTGAGCCAGACGCGTGATGGATTCTTCCACTCCCTGGGGTTCCACCATCATCAGGTCCGCCAACTCATCGATGATGATCACGATATAGGGCAAGGGCCGCTCCGGTTTGCCTTCATTGTCAAACAAGTTCATGGTTGAATCGGGAGCGAAGATGTTGTTGTACTGCTCGATGTTGCGCACACCGTGCTCGGCCAGTTTCTTCAAGCGCTCTTCCATCTCGAAGGTGGCGCGGCGCAGCACGTTGGCGGCCTGCTTGGGCTCCGTGACGATAGGCGTCATCAAGTGCGGCGTTTCTTGGTAAAGCCCCAATTCCAGCCGCTTGGGATCGATCATGATGAGCTTCACTTCGTCAGGGCTCGCCTTATACAGAATGGACAAGATCATGGAATTGAGCGCTACGCTCTTGCCTGACCCTGTCGAGCCCGCGATCAGCAGATGCGGCATCTGCGTCAGGTCTGCGATCTTGATTTTTCCGGTGATGACTTTGCCCAGGCAGAGGCTCAGCTTCGAGGGTGACGCGACAAACTCCGCAGTCTCGATCCCTTCGCGCAAATGGATGATCTCGCGGTGCAGGTTGGGCACCTCGATGCCCACGGTGGATTTGCCGGGGATGCGGTCAATCAGTATGGACTCAGCCTTCATCGCGAGACAGAGGTCGTCCACGAGGTTGGTGATGCGGCTGTACTTGATCCCAGCTTCCGGTTTGAACTCGTAAGTGGTGACGACCGGCCCCGGGTGGATCTGGGTGATCGTTCCGGTCACCCCAAACTCTCCGAACTTCGCCGTGAGGCGGGCGGCGCGATCCTTGAGTTCGTCTTCGTCGATGCCTTCCGAATCGTCAGGCGGACGCAAGAGAGCCGGGCTGGGGTACTTGTAGGCTCGCGTCTCGCGGCCCACGATTTTAGGCAGTGGCGCAGTCTCCTCTTCGCCTTTGCGACCCCTATCCGTACGGCCGGCCTGTGCAGCTATCGGAATGTCGACTTCGAGATCGGGCGCTTCGTGGGGATCGGCGGGTTCGGCCACGGCCTCTTCGGCCGCCGCTACCTGCGGAGCCGCAGGCTCAGGGGGTGTGACGAGGCGGGTGGCCGGACTCAGCACCGGCTTCCCGATGACAATGGGCGGCTTGCGGCGCGACCGCATCTCCTCAGCCCTGCGTCGGCGCTGCTCTTCGGCGGCCTCCGCGCGGGCTTCCTGCCATTTCTGCCAGCGTGCCGCTATAGGCCGTGCAATTGACTGCCATCGCGCCTTCAGGAAAGTCGCGGCCCAGGAGAAAGAGAAGCGGGTGACCAGAAAGAGCGACGAGAGGAACACGGTGGCGGCAACAATCGCCGCCCCAACGTGGTTGAAGGTTTGCACCAACCCAGCCGCCGCCAGATAACCCAACATGCCGCTGCCACGGATCAGCCCCCGAACAGCCGGCGTGAAGGGGAAAAGCTCGAGCAGGGCGCTCAACGACGCCACGAGCAGCATCGCGCCCGCAGCTTTCGTCTTGGGAGTTGCAAAAGGCCGCACCAGCAGTAAGCGCGATCCGACCACCAGCAGGAGCATGGGAATCAGGTATGCCACCCAGCCGAGCGCTTGGAAGAGCAGGTCCGCAGAGTACGCGCCCACCGGCCCGACCCAATTCAGCGTGGCGGCCCCGGGGGCGGCGGAGGTGTTGAGTGAAGGATCCTCGGGCAGGTAAGACGCCAGGCTCAGCAGGACGAGCAACCCTGCAACCGCAACCAGAAAGCCCAGCAACTCCGAACGACGGCGGGAGTCGAGAAGCGGTTGTTTCTGATTCTTCGCGCCAGCCTCTTTGGATTTTGACGAAGCGGCAGCGGATGAGTCGCTCATGCTTTACCTTCCTGTAGCGGCGCTCCTCGATCGCTGTCATTCTGAGCGCAGCGAAGAATCTCCGCAGTTTGAGAGCAGATCAACTGCCGGATTCTTCGCTCCGCTCAGAACGACAGACCCGCTGACGCCCACACTTAAAGGCGAGCGGTAAGAGAACGCCGCTGCATCGGCCCTCACGCGCGGGAGCGGTTGCTGGCGCGCAACATTTGCTCCCTCGCCTAGCCGTGAAACGATCCCCATCCGAGCGCCAATAGTAACACGCCCAGTGCAAGCCGGTAAATAACGAAAGCTTTGAACGTGCGCCGCTCTAGATAGCGGATCAGCACCGCGATGACCAGGTAACCCACCACGGCCGAGACGAGGATTCCGCAAAGAAACGGCAGGCGCATGTCAGCGGGCAACCCCTCATGGCGGATCTCCATGCCTTTCTTCAAGGCAGCGCCGGCGATCAGGGGTGTCGAGAGCAGGAATGAGAAGCGCGCCGCAGTTTCCCGCTTCATCTTCTGGAAGAGGCCGGCGGTCATGGTGATGCCGGAACGGGATACGCCGGGGATGACGGCAAAGGCCTGCGCCACGCCGACCAGAAATGAATCGAGGAATCCCACCTGGCCGAGGTCGCGCTCGCGCTTTCCCAGCCAGTCTCCTGCACCCATGAGCAGCCCAACCACAATTAACGCTACGCCGATGATCACTGGCGAACGTAACTGCTCCTCCGCAGCGTGCTCGAACCGCCAGCCGGCCAGAGCGCCCGGGATTGTCGCCGCCGCTATGTACCAGAGCAAGCGGGGATTCTGGCGCAGGTCTTCGCGAGCGGAATGGCTTGCTCCGTTCGAGACCGACGGTGTGGCCCTGCCGCCTAAACCAAACCCCAGCACTATCATCTCTACCCAATATCGCCAGAAGTAGGCCAGCACCGCCAGCAGCGTGCCGGCGTGCAACGCCACATCAAAGGTCAAGCCGGGATCTTTCCACTTCAACAACCACGGCACCAGCCAAAGGTGCGCGGTGCTCGAAACGGGGAGGAACTCTGTGAGACCTTGAACAATTGCTAGGACGATGGCTTGATAGATGGGCATGGTAATTTTGGATTTTAGATTTTGGATTAACCGACTTTAGATTTCCGATTTTGGATTTTGGGTTCATGCAGCCTGCCTCTTCTTGTTTGTCAGAGTGCTTGTTGACCATTGAACTCATATCTCCCGATCGCGACGCCCAGTGCACAACCCAAGATCTACAACCCCAAATCGCCAAATCTTACTTCGGTCGCATGTTGCGAATCCGCAACGTCTTGATCGAGGCAACCGTCATCGCCAGCAATTCATTCGCTTCCTTCTTCAGTAGCTCCGCGTTATTCGGCGCGACCAAGCCGGCTTCTACGAGTAACTCAATCCAATAAATCGATTCGTCCGCTTCCTCTTCGACGATGCCGAGCTTGGCGATCACGTCGTGGGCGGAGCGGCCGCGACACGCGGCGCGGTAGTTCGCGCCGACCGACGTCCCCGAGCGGAGCAATTGCCTCCCTAGAATTTCCGCGGTGCGACTCCGTGGAAGGGCTTCCACCAACTTTATTACCGCGAGCCCGAATCTCTTCGTTCGTTGCTTGAAAGTCGCTTCGTCCATCGATTTTGGGCTTCGGAGTCGAGAGCACTCGCTGGCTCCGTTTTCCGAAGCCCGCCGAAATATAGCAAAGGGAATTTATATACTAAGTAATACGTGCTATAACATCAATCATGCAAGAGCTGGCCTGTCGTAACCAGTCTGACCTGCGAATTTTAGAATCAAAGGTTCTCCAATTGAAGTGTACGGCGTCGAATGCCTAATCCAAAATCCAAAATCTAAAATCCAAAATCCAAAATCCAAAATCCGAAACCGTCAGACTTCAAGAACAACGGGCAGAATCATCGGCCGCTTGCCGGTTTCTTCGTTGAAGTGCTTGCGCAGGCCGGTGCGGATTTTTTCTTTAATGACGCCCCAATCGCCGACTTCCTCGAGGTTGGATCTCTCGATAGTTTTCAGGATGACCTGGCGGGCGCTCTCGACCAGTTCCGGGGCTTCCTCGAGCGGCACAAAGCCGCGCGAGACGATTTCCGGCTGGATCTCGAGCTGGCCGGTGTGCTCGTTGATGGCCAGGATGGGGATGACGATGCCGTCGGCGGAGATGTGGCGGCGCTCTTTGAGAATGATCTCCTCGACCTCATCGAACGTGCCCACGTCGATGCACACCCTTCCCACATGCACGCGGCCCGCCCGCCGGGCGCCTTGCTCGTCGAATTCGAGCACGTCGCCGCTTTCCATCAGGAAGCCCTGTTCGGAAACCGCCGCCAATTCCTTAGCCAGTTCCAGGTGACGGTAGAGTTGCCGGTACTCGCCGTGAATGGGGATGAAGTACTTGGGGCGCACCAGGTTGAGCATCAACTTCAGCTCTTCGGCGCTGCCGTGTCCGGAGACGTGGATGGGCGGCTGGCTGCCATCCTGATAGTAGACGCGAGCCCCGCGCCGATAGAAGTGGTCGATCATGCGAAAGATAGGTTTCTCATTGCCGGGAATGACACGCGCCGAGATTACCACTTCGTCGCCCGGTTCGACGCTGACCCAGCGGTGGCTGTCCACGGCAACGCGCGAAAGGGCGGCCATGGGCTCGCCCTGGCTGCCGGTGAGGACCAAGGCCACTTTGTTCCGGGGCAATTTCTTGATGTCCTGAGGCGGGATCAGCAGGCCATCCGGAATTTGCAGCTTGCCCAGGCGCATAGCGATCTCGGAATTCTGGAACATGCTTCGCCCTACGAAGCAGAGGCGCCTGCCATGCTCGAGAGCGAGTTCGGCGACGATTTGCAATCGGTGCAGGGAAGAGGCGAAGCAGCTAATCAGGACACGGCCGGGCGCCTCGGAAATGATGTCTGACAATCGGCCGCGCACCGCTCGTTCCGAGGGCGTCAGGCCCGGGCGATCGATGTTGGTCGAGTCGGAAAAGAGCGCCAGCACGCCGCGGCGTCCGTAGTCCGCCAAGGTGTGGAGGTCGCTCACCTGCTGGTCGGGTGGGGTCGGGTCAAACTTGAAATCCCCGGAATGGATGACGGTGCCCAGTGGCGTTGTCAAAGCGAGCGCCCCGGATTCGATGGTGCTGTGTGTAAGGTGGATGAATTCCACTTGGAAGGCGCCGACATTGAAGGGCCGGCTGGGTTGCATCTCGACCAGACGGACGCTGTCTGCCAGGCCGTGCTCTTCGAGTTTGGCGCGAACCAGCGCGAGTGTGAAGGGCGAACCGTAAACGGGCGCATCCACTTCGTCGAGCAGGTAGGGTAGCCCGCCGATGTGGTCTTCGTGCGCGTGCGTCAGCACGATAGCGCGCAGGCGCTCCTGGTTTTGCCGCACGTAGGTAAAATCCGGCACCACGATGTCGACGCCCAGCAGTTCTGCGTCAGGAAACATGACTCCGCAATCGACCACGATCATGTCCCCGTTGTACTCGTAGGCCATCATGTTCATCCCAAACTCGCCCAAACCGCCGAGGGGGATAGCCTTAAACTTTGCATTTAGCGATGGAATATTAGACCTCCTGATCTTGTCTCATGCTAGCACATCTCGTCGGAGAGGTTGCCGCTGGAAGTAAGCAATGGGCGTAAAGTCCCACCACCCCCAACCCCTCCTCGTCCGAGGAGGGGAGTCCGGCAATTCCCCTCCTTCGATAAGGAGGGGCCAGAGGTGGTTGATTTCATAGCCAGTCCTTTGTTTTCATAGACATTCTCGCTTTGTTCCCGCGTTTTTGAACTCATGACTACGTTTCACGCCAAGGAGCGAAGCAGGCAAAGGACCGAGAGTCGCACCACCCCCAACCCCTCCTCGTCCGAGGAGGGGGAGTCCTGTAATTCCCTTCCTTGGAAAGGAGGGGCCAGGGGTGGTTGATTTCATAGCCGGTCCTTTGTTTTCATAGACATTCTCGCTTTGTTCCCGTGTTTTTGAACTCATGACTACATTTCACGCCAAGGAGCGAGGCAGGCAAAGGACCGAGAGTCGCACCGCCCCCAACCCCTTCTCGTCCGAGGAGGGGAGTCCTGTAATTCCCCTCCTTCGATAAGGAGGGGCCAGGGGTGGTTGATTTCATAGCCAGTCCTTTGTTTTCATAGACATTCTCGCTTTGTTCGCCCAATTTTGACGTCTGAAGGCGGAAGCCGAGACCCGACAAGCGATTGGAACTGGTGGTTAGTGCCATGGGGCGGTCGTGCGATTCCCGGCAACGGGCTGAGGTGGGAGGCAGCATTGCGTTACACTTTCTGCCGGCATCCCGCCGTGGACCGCCGGGAGTTAACGTACAACTATAGCCTATCTGAGTTGGGCTGTCAAGAGGACAAAAGGACCGTAGTGCCCAAATTTGGCCCGTAGCGCCGGCTTCCAGCCGGCACTGGAGCCGCCAAGATGGCGGCGCTACGGCCAATTCAGGACACCAACAAAAGACCGGCTCGCGGGGCGAAGCCGATGGCACGTACTTCCACGGATCAGCGAGTGTAGATACGCCAAAGGCATTGCACGCGTCTCCACCGGGATGATACTTGATTTCCAGCCAATTCGAGCCAACAATGTTTGGCTCGGGACAGGGTTCGAAGATTACATCCGTGAGGTCACATCCAAAAGATGGCAACAGGCGATCTGCAAAGCAGTTGGGTGGACGAGGAGCAATTCCTCGCCTACGCCGAAGAGCAAATCAAAAAGGTGCGCGAGACCATCGGCACCTTGAACTGGGTCAACACCGGGGCCTGGGGCACCGTGGTTCGCACGGTTCACAACTTGCGCGGCAGCGCGGGGATGACTGGCCATGGCGCCGTCGCTCGAATTCTGGAAGGGATGGAAAAGAAGCTTGGCCAAGCCGATCAATATACCGAGACACAATTGAGCGAGGAGGTAAATGCATCATTAAAGAAAGCGGTTGAAGCACTCCATGCCCCTCGTGCGGAGCCGCAGCCGTCCGCGGCGCAGGCTCCCGATGCCACCTCGAGGGAGCCCGCCCAAACGCTTCTTACCCCGGCAGCTTTGAAGCGGTTAAAGCCGCTCGCCATTCTCGTGGTGGATGATGACCCGATCGTCCGGAAGGTGTTGGGCACTGTGTTCGAGAAATTGGGCATGAGAGTAACCACCTTGGAACGCGGAGTCGATTTGCGCCCGGAATTCCTGGCAAAGCAGAAGATTGACGCCGTGATTCTGGACCTTCACCTGCCGGATGAAGATGGCTACTCGATCTGCAAACGCCTCAAATCGGACGCCGCGAGTTGCCACGCCCCCATCGTTTTCATCAGCGTTACGGGTGAGTTGGAGTCGCGGTTCTACGGCTGGCAAGTGGGCGCCGAGGATTTTATTGTCAAGCCAGTCGACCCGCTTGACCTGCTGCTGCGTGTTGAGTTCCTTGTCGACCGCAACAGCGCCAAGCTGAAGCAGCAAAAGCAGGTGGGGATATCCTATGACTCTTTTCTCAAAGAAGTGGATAAGAGGGTCAATGCGGCCTCTTCGGGGCAGGGGACATTCGTGGTGGCCTTGCTGAGCTTGAAAAGTGCCGGCGCGGATGAAAGACAGCGAGCGGCAGGTTCGATGTTCTTGCTCGAACAGCTCCACCGCGGAGATGTCTTTTGCTCGCCCGGAGCGGGATACTTGATCGTGTTGCAGCCCAACGAGTCTCTCCCCTCTGCCGAGCGTGGCTTCGAGACGCTGGCCGGGCGTCTCATGAGCGATTTCCGGGTGGATTGCCGCGTGGGTCTGGCGGAGTGTCCCACGCACGGCTCGACGGGCCCCGACCTTATAGCTGCCATCAAGGCTCACTTGGACCAGGCGGTCCAGCGGGGCTCGCGAACGAGTGCCGAGGGCGTGAACTCAGGGGAGATTGAAGATCTGCGCCCTCCCAAGATCGTGATCGTGGACGATAACGTGGAGTTCTTGAAGTATCTGGAGAACCACCTCGCGGAACTGGGATTCAAGGCCATCCTCGAATCTTCGAGCGAGCGGGCTCTCGAGTGCATTCGGCAGTCGAGCCCAGACCTGGTGATGTTGGACGTGCTCATGCCCGACCCGGACGGACTCAAGATCCTCACGGCACTCAAGGCGGACCCTAAACTCGCCGCTATCCCGGTGATGATGGTCTCCGCGAAAGAAGACGAAGAGCACCTGCTGCAGGCTTTTGATCTGGGGGCCGCTGATTACCTGATCAAACCCTTCCGCTTGCCCGAGCTGAAGGCCCGAGTGCGCAAAATCCTGCGCGACAGGGCGGCGGCGCAGTAGACGTACTCCCCTCCTCGGATGGGCGGTTGCCGGTATCGTCCACTCACGGCAACCACCCTGACCCCTCCTTAACAAGGAGAGGAATCAATTTCATGGCAGTCGCCAATGCCCGTTGCCCGACGAGCACCCAGAAGCCATGAAAATCGCCCGACGGTGGACGGATGTAGCGCGGGCGTCTCGCCCGCAGTGGCACGGGCATTCCTTCGCTCCGCTCAGGACAGGCTCTGCCCGTGCGCGGGAGCGGGACGCTTCCCGCCCCAGCGGGCGGGACGCCCGCGCTACGATTCTCAGAGCAGTCGCTCATGTTTCGCGGGGGACGAGGTTCGCGGGGTGAGGATGCAGGTGATTCTCGCTTCTTGGCGGGCCGAAGACCCATGTCGACCGGGAATGATATGGTCATGCGCCGGGGCCGGTTTCCTTCAGCAGCTTGCTGACTTTCTCGAGAAACTCACTGGGCTTAAGTTTGGTCTTGATCACATATTCCTTGGCGCCCAATGCGAGCCCTTTGCGAATATCGGAATCCTGGCCCAGGCCGGAGAGGATGAGGACTGCCACGTGGCTCAACTCCGGACGAGCTTTGACCCGTTCGAGAAATTCAAAACCGCTCATCCTGGGAAGGTAAAGGTCTAGAATAATCAAATGGGGCAAGCTTTCTTTGAGCGCCTCCCAGGCAGCCTCACCGGAATCGACGTCAGTCACCTCGTAGCCCTCGGCGGTCAGCCGCAACTTGAAGATTCGTCGCAGGAAGTCCTCATCCTCGACAAGCAGAATCCGGTAACCGGTCTTGCGCAAGCTCGGGTCCTCCATAATGGAACGACCTTTCAATACCTGCGAGGAAATCGCAGGTAGTATCCTAATTTAACCCGAATTCCGAAGTTGCGAGGTTCTGTGGGAAGAAACCCCTCACTCGGCTCGCTACTCTCGCCACCCTCTCCCCAAGGGAGAGGGCAGAAATCAATCAACGTTGACGGCCCTCTCCCTT
>JBEKLY010000058.1:0-31050 GCA_050010015.1 Terriglobia bacterium | reverse complement strand
CCGGCCATGCCGGTATCGCTCCTGCTGACGACCATCGTGTGCTTCCTGATCGGCAATACGGTGGCGCAGTTTTCCGCCTACCTGCCGTCGAGCGGTGGTTACTACTCTTTTGCCACCCGAGGGCTCGGGAGCCGCGGCGGCTTCATGGCGACCTGGAGCTATTTGATGTACGATCTCCTTGGCCCGGCCGCAACCAACGGGTTTCTTGGCTACATGCTCTCGGACATGCTGGGTACAGCCTTTGGCGTGAGGGTCCCGTGGTGGCTCATCGCTGTGGCGGCATCCGTCATCGTCTGGATGCTCACCCACTACGGAATTCGCCTGTCGATGCGAATCACCACGCTTTTCGGCGGCCTCGAGATCTTGATCATGCTGGCGCTCGCCATAACCTTCCTGGTTCATCCGGGGCACGGTTCGAGCTACATCGCACCACTCGAGCCCTCGCTCGCGCCCCACCACTTCACCGGCGTCCTGGCGGGCATGGTCTTCTCAGTACTTGCGCTGAGCGGCTTCGAAGCCCCGGCGCCGCTCGCACAAGAAAGCCGCAGGCCGGGCAAGTACGTCGGGTTGGCGGTTAATCTCTCGCTGCTGGCAATCGGAACCTTCTACGTCTTCACATCCTATGCGAGCGCGGTCGGCTGGGGCACCGGCGACATGGCAGCCTTCGCCTCCAGCCCGAACCCCTATTACTCCCTTGGACACTCGCTTTGGGGGGCCGGCTGGTGGCTCGTCGTCCTTGCGGTCATCAACAGTTCGGTTGGAACCGGCATGGCTTCCACCAACGCGGCATGCCGGGTGATGTACACGATGGGCCAGGCGGGCACACTTCCCGCTCGTTTCGGCAAGATTCATCCCGTTCACCAAACGCCTGCGTTTGCTATTGCCTTTCTGCAACTGACGGGCATTGCTGCGTACTTGCTGGTGGGTTTGCTGTTGCGACCCGAAGAGATCCTGGGTTTTCTCGGCACCATTGCAACGCTGGCCGTCATCATCCTATACGCCACCGCAAACCTCGCCCTACCTTCCTACATCCGCCGGGAGCACCCGGATCACTTCAGCTTCTGGCGGCACGCGGCGATCCCTTGGATGGGAACTTTGGCGCTATTGCCCGTCCTGGTCGTGACCGTCTGCCCTGTACCCCCTCGGCCGTACAACCTCACGCCGTATTTGTTCGTTGTGGCGCTCCTCATCGGTTTCGGATACATGCACTGGCTCGAGACGCGTCGCCCCGGAGCGCTCGAGCGGGGCGCCACCATGCTCGTGGGACACCGCACCAACGCGCAAGGCGACGTGGACTGGGACGCACCCAGAGCTTAGAGTCTTGCTCGCAGCACGAAGCCCAGGTTCAGGGCAGATCAGAATGCCATCAGGTACCGTTCAACCTCCCAATTGCTAACGGTGCGTTGGTATTGTCGCCATTCCTCGTTCTTCACCTGCACGTAGTAAGAGGTGAAGTCTTTTCCCAGAGCGCCGGTGAGGATTTCGTCTTTTTCCAACTCGCCTAGGGCTTCGCGCAGGCTCATGGGCAGCACGCGAATCCCACGTTCGGCGAGATCGCTTTCCGCGACTTCGTACAAGTTGCTGTTGTTGGCGGCGCCGGGATCCATTTTATTCTCAATTCCATCCAGGCCGGCGGCCAGTAAGGCAGCAATGGCCAGATAGGGGTTGGCCGAGCCATCGACGGCGCGATTCTCAATCCTCCCCGGCCCCGGCAACCGGATCATCTGGGTGCGATTCGAAGGGCCATAGGTGATATAGACGGGCGCCCAAGTTGCACCGGAGCGAGGCGTTCCGGGAACCAACCGTTTGTAGCTGTTCACAATCGGCGAGGTCAAGGCCGCGAGGCTCTTGGCATGGTGTAAGACGCCCGCCATGAACCACCGGCCGAGCGTGGAAAGGCCGTACTCGGCGCTCGTGTCCAGGAAAAGGTTGCGGCCGGTATTGGCCTCCGCCAGGCTGAGGTGAACGTGGGCGCCGTTGCCCGTAAGATGGGCGAAGGGTTTCGGCATGAAGGTAGCCGACAAGCCATGCTGCTCGGCCACCGTACGGACCATCCACTTGAAAAAAGTGTGCCGGTCGGCGCTCGTGAGGGCATCCGCATACAGCCAATTGAGTTCAAACTGGCAGTTGGCGTCTTCGTGATCGGCGGCATAGGGATCCCAGCCTAGCTCTTGCATGTAGCGCAGGAGAGCGGTCATGAGATCCAGATTGCGGTAAAGGGCGACCAAATCGTAACAAGGTTTTCCTGCGGTATCGAGCGGATCCCAGGGAATATAATTCCCGAGGTCATTTTTCTTCAGCAGCATGAACTCGGCCTCGATGCCCACTTGAAGTATCCATCCCTTTCGGCGGAGGTCTTCGAGGTTTCGGCTGAGGATAGTTCGCGGACAGTAGGGCCACGGCTGCCCGTTGACATGGAGGTTGCCCGGCACCCAGGCTACATTCTTGCGCCAGGGAAGGATGGTCAAGGATCTGAGGTCGGGGATACTCACTATATCCGGGTCGTGTGGACCTTGGTTCAGGTCGCCCGCCGCAAATCCCGCAAATCCCGCGCCCTCGCTCTTCATTTCTTCGATGTGGCTGGCAGGCACCAGCTTGGCTTTCGGTGTCCCCGCCAATTCCACGAAAGAGCAAAGGTAGAAATCGATGCCGTTTGCATTCTTCGACGAACTTTGAAGATGCTCCATGAGTTTCTCCTTAGTGAGTTACGATGACACTGCCGCGGCAGCCTTCTCTCCCACCAGTTGCCCGTTCGCAAAGCGCGCCGGGGAGAACGGCTCCAGGAGCTTCGGGGTTTTCCCCGTGGCAATAAGTTCGGCCGTGCATTTTCCCGCAATCGGAGCGGCCTTGAATCCATAGGTTCCCCATCCCACATCCAGGTAGAAGTTTTTCACCTGTTGTGCCACGCCGATAATGGGAGCGTAGTCCGGCGTCATGTCACAGACTCCTGTCCATTGGCGAAGCACTCGAAGAGAGTGCAATTGGGGGAACAGCTCCAAAGTATAGCCGGCCATCTGCTCGAGGGTGGGGAGCGTACTCTTCAAAGAGTAGGATTGGTAGGGATCAATCTCCGCGCCGATCACCAACTCACCTTTGTCGGTCTGATTCACGTAAACGTGTAAGGTGGCTGAGACAATCACCTTGTCCAGGAAGGGTTTCAAGGGTTCCGTGACGCAGGCCTGGAGCGGGTGGCTGACCACGGGCAGGGAAACTCCCGCCATCTTGGCGATGGTCGAGGCCCAGCCTGCGGTGGCGTTGAGCACCGCCGAGGTGGCAATGTCGCCGCGATTGGTGGCCACCGATTGCACGCTGCCGTTCTCCACCCGCAGGGCGGTGACGGTAGTGTGAGGATGAATTTCAATCCCCATCCGATCGCAGGCGCGCGCCAAGCCCCACACCACCGCGTCGTGGCGGATAATGCCGCCGGGGGGATGATACAGCGCGGCCAACACCGGGAAGCGCGGCCGCGAACTGAGGTCCATGGCGGGAACCAGGCGGCGAATTTCGTCAGGATAGATTATCCGGCTGTCAATTCCGAGGGCCTGGTTGTTCTCGGCGCGAATCCGCAACCCAGTTACCGAGGCGTCCGTGTGCCCGAGCGTCAGGTGGCCGCACTGGCTGAACAGGAGATTCCATTCCAGCTCGCGTGAGAGACTCTCGTAGAGCTTGACCGACGCATCATAGAAGAGAATGCCTTCCGGAGTGCGGTAATTGGAGCGGATGATGGCGGTGTTGCGGCCGCTACTGCCGCTGCCCAGATAGCCTTTGTCAACCAGAGCGATGTTTCTGTAGCCGTGCTTCGAGCCGAGGTAGTAAGCAGTGGCGAGCCCATGCACACCCGCGCCAACGATCACCAGATCGTAGCGCCGCTTCAGCTCCGGCCGCCGCCACATGCGCTCTTTTTTGAAAAGTCTCAGCATCGTGCGATTTCGAACGGTGAAGAGCCGCGGATCTAAACTTCAGGTCCGCGCTACACGCTCCGCGTCTCTGCGGTGATATCACTTCTGTAACAGTTCTTGAGCTTCCAGCCCGAATGGTGTGATATCGAATTCCTGCCCCGCGTGCAGTATCGACTCCCACACGCTCTCGCCGTATTCCCGGCCCACCAGCAGATGGAACGCCGAAATGCCGGGCAGATCGTCGCGCAAGACAATGGCATGAACGTGCGCCAGACTGGCCTGCGCGCAGGTGAGGTTCCCCATCGCACCTTCAGATGGATCGAGCGAGGTGAGCTTGCTGAGAACCTCGCGGCTGCGAGGCCCTGCGAGCATCAACTGCGTGTACGCCGAAGTCACCTCCGTCACGTAAATGTTCGCGGGCGAAGCAGCATCTCCATTCTGAAGTTGTTGCAGGCGTCTTCGCACGCCAATGGTTGCCGATGGTTCGCATGTCAGCAAAAACTGCCTGCGGCCCAGCAGCCACGAGGCTGCTTCCGGCCTGAGGTCGGGGGCGCTTTTCAGGCCGGACCCCTGTAGGTCAAATTTCGACATCCAGCTCACGTCAGCCAGGCCCACAGACTCGCGCGCCCGTGCCGCCTCATCGGACGGATTGCCGAAGCTCGAGGCAATTTGCCAACCGTGATGCTCGACCATCGCGGCTTTGCTTTCATGATGCACGTGGAATAATGCCGTTTGCTTAATGTAACTGATCCTTAAGTGCAGTTTGGCCCACACATCGATCTGCCGCCCTCTCAAGTTTCTACATTCCTGGGAGCGCGGGCTTCCAGCCCGCATCTCGCATCTGGGCAAGCGGGCTGGAAGCCCGCGCTCCCAGGCTTTCCGGGCAAATGTAGAAACTCCAGAGTACGGCAGCGAAGCTGCCGCCCTGGAATGCGGTACGGAAGGGCGGTAGCTGGCGCTACCGCACTCCAAGACGCCTTCGGCACAGCAATCGCGAATTCAGACTTGCGCGAGACCGAACGTCACATGCGCAGGCGCGTCCCATCCGGATCGTAAAACACTTTCTCCGTAATCCGAGCGCGTGCCAGCCGGCCATCCACGCGCACATCGACTTCCGCCCCGTCACGGGCGAACTCGGCCGGCACCCAGGCGAGGCCGATTGCTTTTCCTTGCAGCGGAGAGACCCGTGCACTCGTCACCCTGCCCGCCAGTTGGCCGCCGATCATAATGGCTGCACCGTCCTCCGGTAAATCCGCTTCACCCATGACAAAGCCCGCCAGTTTCTGGCGAAGCGGTTGTCCGGCAAGTCGACGGAGCGCCGAGCGTCCTATGAAATCTTCCTTGTCCAATTTCAGCGCCCAGCCCATGCCGGCCTCAAACGGATTGGTCAGAGCATCGCTATCCACGCCCACAATGACGTGCCGCTTTTCCAGGCGCAGCAGGCGTTGCGCTTCAATTCCGAAGAGCCTGATACCGAAATTGCCGCCGGCCGCGAGGAGCGCCTTCCACACGTCCGGGCCGGATTCGGCGGGGAAGTGGATTTCCCAACCCGTTTCGCCCACAAACCCGATGCGCATCAGAATCGCTTCGACGCCGGCGACCGGTGCAATGCGGCAAGCCATGTAGGGGAAGGCCGCGGTGCTCAGGTCGCAATCCGTCAGTTGCTTGAGCACCTCACGCGCCTGGGGCCCTGCGAGATTTACGGCGGCGAGCGCGGAAGTGAGGTTGGTGATGTAGGCATCCCACCCCGTACCCGCCATCCACCATTTCATCCATTGAAAGACGAAGTCCAGATTTCCCGTGGTGGTCGTCACGAAATAATGGTCGTCCGCCAGGCGAGACACCGTGCCGTCGTCCAGCATGATCCCGGCTTCGTCGCAAATCACTCCGTAGCGAGTGCGCCCCGGGCGCAGGTCAGAGAAGCGTCCCGTGTAAACCTTGTCGAGCAGCTTCCCGACGTCCCGGCCCTTCAGGTCGAGCTTGCCCAAAGTGCTGACGTCGATCAGCCCCACGCGTTCGCGGACGGCGCGATACTCCTGCCCAACGCAATGCCGCTCGCCGTCGCCTTTTGCCGATTGGTAATATCGCGGCCGCTTCCACTCGCCCATGTCGAGCCATACGGCGCCCGCCGCCTCGTGCTCGTAGTGCATCGGAGTGCGGCGCGTGGGATGATGCCGCGCACCGGCCAGGGCGCCCAACGTGACGCCGGGATTCGGAGGCCGCGCGGTGGTTACGCCGGTGTCCGCCATACTGCGGCCGGTTTGGCGCGCGCACACGCCGATGGCGGGCAACTGGCACATTCGACCCTGACAGGGCCCCATGGTCGTGGTGGTGTATCGCTTCAGCGTTTCAATATGATCGAACCCTTCGTCGATCGCGTTCACCAAATCCTGGGAGCTCACGTCGGAGCACAAGCAGACAAACGCTCGCTTGCCGGCGGGATCGCGCTCGGGCGGCAACGTGGCCGCAGCGCTGAGTGATTCACCGGTCACTTCGCCAACGGCGCTGACGTTCGCGGGCAGACCGGTCGGGATGAAGGCGCCCTTCGCGGCGTTCCACTCGAAACTCGCGCCCGCCTGGTGCAGTAGGCCCGCATCTGGGATGTGGTGCCCGCACATGACCACCAGATCGCAAGCGTGCCGGGCATCGCCTGTTTCGATGGCCGTCACATGCATTTTTCCGATGGCTTTTACGACAGACTCCGGCGCGACGGTCGCGGCCACTTGAATTCCAGCCGCGCGCAAGTCCGCCACGACCGGCTCGGCCAGCGGACTCCGACCGATGATCACCGCAACCTTGCCCGGGACGATGCCATGCAGGCGGATCAGCCGCAACACGGCGGTCGAGAGCATCACTCCGACAAGGTCATTGTTCGGGAAAAGCAGCGGCGACTCATAGGTACCTGTGGCCACCACCACGCGTGCGGCCCGCAAGTGAATCAACCGTTCCGCGTCCTTCGGGTCGCGCCGCGGTTGCACAATTCCCAGCAGATTGCCCTCGTACAGACCGAAACAGTAGCAGTCCTTCCATACTTGCACGTTGGGAAGCGCTTGAACTTGTGCTACCAGCTCCGGCAGCGATGCTCCTTCGAAATTCGAGTAGCGGAGGTGTCCGCCCAGTTCCGGTTGGTCATCGACCAGCGTAACCTCGCGGCCATTCGCGGCCTCCGTAAGGGCGGCTTCGAGGCCCGCAGGACCGCCGCCGATGATGGCCACGTCCGCGTGGCGGTACGCATGCTCGTAATTTCCGCTGATGTCCGCCGGCGAAGGCGGCGTGCCGAGACCGGCGATTTTGCGCACGAATGGCTCCGCCGCATGCCACAGGCTAGGGTGGGTCATGGTCTTGTAGTACCATCCGACCGGCATCAACCAGTCGAAATGTTGCACCACCGCGAGGCAATCTCTTTCGAGCGAAGGATAGGCGTTTTGATGGGCCACGTTCATTCCGGCCCGGACGGGCGTCATGCAGGTACGCACATTGGGTGCGCCATCCACGTTCATCAGGCAATTCGGGCACTTGCCCGCAAGGCACAGCAATCCTCGCGGGCGATGGTACTTAAAGCTGCGGCTGAAGATCCGCTGCCCGGCCCGATAGAGGGCGGAAGCTACGGTATCGCCCGGGCGGGCATTCACCGTCTTACCGTTGAATACGAATGTGATGGTGTCCGCGGGTCCGCTCACGTTGTTTCGTCTGTGAAAAAGGATTCGACCATTTCGTTGGTCACGGTGTTTCGAACCGCCTGAAACCACTGGCGGCAACCGGAGCGGTGGAACCACCACTCTTTCTGTACTCCGGCCTCGTTCGCCCTGTTGTAAATGTAGTGCGTCCAGTCCGGTTCGGGAGCATCCGGCGCAGGGCGTTGTTTCACCTCGCCGCCAAAGCGGAATTCATAGACGCTGCGAGCGCCGCACTGTGGACACCGCACCAGAAACGACACAACATTTTCTCCTATAGAGTTTGTGTCAGAACCTCATTCAGGCTGTCATTCCGAGCGAAGCGAGGAATCTTGCTCTGAGTATTTTCAAGGCAGTGCGAGATTCCTCGTCGCCGGAGGCTCCTCGGAATGACACGCTTAACGGGGTTCTCACACAGACTCCTACAGCCGTGCCGCCCTTCGCATCCCAGCCAGCGGAATTCCACAAATGGCCGAGGCTTCCGCGGTGAGTGCGGCCATATCCTCCGGCTCCAGGTGGTGGACGTCCGACTTGCCGCAAGCCCGGGCCAACATTTGAATCTCTGTCGTCATCACGCGCAGCAGATTGGCGACGCGTTCCGCCGCCTGATCAATCTCCAGGCGTTCCATCAATTGCGGATCTTGCGTGGTGACGCCGACCGGACATCTCCCGGTGTGGCAATGATGGCAATAGCCGGGCTCCGTGCCGAGCTGGTGGTAATCATCGACGTACAGGGCCTTGTTGCAATTGAGCGCGATCAGGGCCGCCGTGCCGATATAGACCGCGTCGGCGCCGAGCGCCATGGCCTTGGCTGCGTCGGCGCCGTCACGAATACCTCCGGCAATTACCAACTGAATCTCACCGTACTGCCCGCAATCCTCGAGCGCCGTGCGAGCCTCGCAGACCGCCGCCAGCGTCGGAATGCCGGTATGCTCCTGAAAGATTTCCGGCGAAGCGCCCGTTCCGCCTTCCATGCCGTCCACTACAATGACGTCCGCGCCTGCCTTGGCTGCCAGTTTTACGTCATCGAAGACACGGCTGGCGCCCATCTTGACGAAAATGGGAACCTCCCAGTCGGTGGCTTCCCGCAGCTCCTCGATTTTCACAATCATGTCGTCGGGGCCCAGGAAGTCCGGGTGACGTGCCGGGCTTCGCTGATCGACACCGACCGGCAGGTCACGCTGCCGGGCAATCGTGTCCGACACTTTCGAGCCCAGCAGCAAACCACCCGATCCGGGCTTGGCGCCCTGCCCCACAGTGAGCTCAATTGCGTCCGCCCTTCGCATATCGTGGACACTGATTCCGTATCGCGAGGGCAGCACTTCATAAATCAACGTCTTGCTGTTCTCTCGTTCCGCCCCCAACATGCCGCCGTCACCGGTGGTGTTTGAGGAACCCGCGGCAGCGGCTCCTCGAGCCAGCGCCACTTTGGCGTTGTAAGAAAGCGCTCCCCAGCTCATTCCGGTGATCATCACCGGGATGTCCAGGACAATCGGTCTCCGCGCGTGGCGCGTCCCCAGCACGGTCTTAGTCGAACATTTCTCGCGATACCCTTCCAACGGAATCCGCGTCAGCGAGCAGGGAAGGAAGGTGAGGTCGTCAAACGTCGCCCAGCTCCGCGGCCGCAAGGTGCCATACCCGCGAATGCGATACAGGCCCGATTCCGCCTTGGCCTGAATGGCTTCGATTACCTCCGGCCGGAAAGTCCCGCTGGGCCGCAGCAAACGGTTCGAAACATGCGGATCGTCCGGCATCGCTCAGAGGGCCTCCTGCCAAGTCTTCCATTCTCGCTTATCGAAATTCCAGAGCTTTCTGCCGGCTACGATCTTTTTGAAATCGGCGCCGTGCGGGAGCTTGCGCCGCGCGTCAGGGTCAAGGTGTTGAGCCAACAGTGTGTCAAGCGATTGGGCTTCGCCGGCAGATGGTTTTTCGACTACCGCATCGGTTCCCAGGCCGGCGATATTTCCGCCGACGTAGCAGACGGTTTCATACATGGAATCACCAAAAGCTTCACCGGCTTCGCCACAAACGACCAGCATTCCCTTTTGCGCCATAAAGCCGGCCATGTACCCGCAGTTTCCCGCGACGATCACGGTGCCGCCCTTCATCGAGATACCCAAACGAGCGGCTGCATCGCCGCGAATGACCACCGTTCCGCCGCGGATGGCAGCGGCCGCACCGTTTCCCGCGCTCCCACGCACCCGAACCAGGCCGGTCATCATGGATTCAGCAAGGCCCCACCCGGCGCTGCCCGCAACCTCTACCGTGGCCCCGTCGATCAGTCCCGCGCAGTAGTAGCCGACGCTGCCATCGATTTGAACCGTGACCGGCTGCAGAATAGCCACTCCCAGGTTATGGCGGGCTCCGGGATTGCGGACCACAATCGGGTCTTCGCCCTGGCGCACTTGCCGCTTGATTTCAGCGTTGACCTCGCGGCTGGTCCGGCCCTCACAATTCACCTCTCCCATACCCGCACCTCTCGGGCTTGCGCTTCGCGTACTTCGTAGTCGCCGTGCAAAGCGGAGCGAATGGCGACCTCTTCGTTGGCGAGGGCGACAAAGCTCGCCGTTTCCGCCCAGAGCAGCGGCTTGAGAGCGAATGGGTCTTTGACAAAGCCGAACTGGCTGGCGGTCGCCACCAGGCAACTGAAGGAGCCGTCCAAGTCCCTCAGCATGGCGTCGAGAGCTTCTTTGAGCGTCAACCCTTTGGTGACCTGGTCAGCCAGATAAATCGCCACGACTTCCGAATCGTTCTCAGTGTAGAAGCGAACCTTGCGCTGTTCGTAGCGGCGCCGGAGTTGGTGATAATTCGTAATGTGGCCGTTGTGAACAATGGCCAGGTCGCCGATCTGGTGGCTGCCGAAAGGTTGCGAATGGCTGAGATCGACCTTGGATTCGGTGGAGAGCCGCGTGTGGCCGATGCCGTGGGTGCCTTTCATTTGCGAAACTCCGTATTCACGATCGAGGTTGGCGGGCGAACCAACTTGCTTCACGATTTCCAGGCGGGCCCCCATGCTGACCACTTCGATTTCCTTGTCCAGCGCTTCGATAGCGGCGGCGAGAGCCGGGACATTCGCAACTTCGCTGACCTCCAATCTCCCGGCGTTCCCGTGGCTCGTGAGCTGGTAGCGCAAATTGAAGTCGCGATCGAGAAACTTTCTCAGCGCCGTGAGACGAGCGGAGCAATCCCCTTCTTCGCCCAGCTTAATGCGTAGCACCACCCGGTGATCGGCGCCGGGCCCAAAAAGGGCGACCCCGGTGGAGTCCGGTCCGCGACAGGCCAATCCTTCGAGCATGGTGAGGAGGACCTGCCCGACCGGGGCATCGTGGATACTTCGCGACTGCTCGAAAAAACCTGCTATGCCGCACATTGGGGTATGGAATTCCCTGGAAAATCTGTATACTACCAGTATACGCGATGGATGGCAAGCACTTTTTGCGCTCAGGTTTTGAGGAACGCTGATCGAAAACGCTACGCCGTGTTTGGCGCCGTCCTGCTTTGAGAATCGTGGCGCGGGCGTCTCGCCCGCGGGGGCGCGGGCATCCTGCCCGCGCGCGGGAGCGGGACGCTCCCACGACTGCGGGCGGGACGCCCGCACCACATCCGTCCAGCTAGGACGCTACGGCGTTTTCGATTGGTTTGATAGCTCGAGGAGTAAGCATTCCATGACAGCATTGGCGAGCGCGAAGTCAAAGGCGCATTCTTCAGGAGAGGTGGAAAGGGTTTATCAATTGCTCAAAGGGTGGCTGATTGATGCGAAGTTGGCGCCCGGGGAGGTGCTTTCGGAAGTAGACCTTGCCTCCCGCTGCCGGACCAGCCGCACGCCGGTGCGAGAATCGTTCAGCCGCCTGGCTCAAGACGGATGGCTAAGGCGGATTCCGCGCAAGGGCTATCTGGTGGCGCCGATTTCGATACGAGACGTGGTGGAGCTTTATGAATATCGTAAGGTCTTGGAGTGCTTCGCGGCGGAGCGCGTCGCTCAAGCCGCCGACCCGCAGGCGGTCGAGGAACTGGAAGCGATCGTCGCCATAGAGAAGGAGGGGGAATCGCACGTCTCCGAAATCCTGATCGCGAACGGCCGCTTCCACCTTCGACTGGCCGAACTTGCCTCGAACGCGCGCGTCTCGAGCCAGGTTGCGCTGGTGCTCTGTTACGTCAAGCGGCTCGATACCATCTGCACCCAGAGCGTTCCCGGTTGGATCGGGCATCGGGAAATCATCAACGCGCTGCGGGAGCGCCAACCGGAAGCCGCGCGCCAAGCCATGGCACGCCACATCGACCTTTCCCGCGACAAGATGCTGCGGCTATTTGCTGCCTGAATCCAGCAGCTTGTCGGTTTGCTTTCCGCTTTCCCAATGTCGCGGTTGGCGCATCAGACGTGCCGTTCTTTGGCATGCCTGCGCCCCTGAGGCTATTACCTGAAAAGATCGTGTCTTAGGTAACGGGACTGCCCTCGTTTGAGTTCTTGGCTCTGCGAGGTCGTAGCGCCTTCCCCATCAACGTCACTTTCACTCCCACGGCTCACGCGAGGCAACCTCAACCGGCGATAAAGAGTCGAAACTTGTTGAACGCCAGGGCCGTAACTTCAAAACGGTGGTAATAAATCGTGAACTCTACCGAGAAGGGTTCCGGCAGGAAAAATTGCGCACGACACGCCCGGCGTCGGGTCTTTCGCCTCCTGATCATGGCCTGGCTAAGTGTAAGTAGCCTGCCTTTTGCATTTTCAACCCCGGCTCAATCGCAGCAGTCCCGGGTCCCCCAACCACCTGCGACAGGGATGTCAGCCGTTCAGCAGTTGCCGGATCAGCAGTTGACCGGAAGCATCAACGGAACAGTTGTCGATAGAAGCGGAGACCATGTCGTCGGAGCCCTGGTAACGCTTACACGCGAAAATCAGTCTTCAAAACAAAGAGTGCTGTCAGGCGACAATGGGCAATTCACCTTTGCCAACCTCGTCCCCGGAACCTTCAGGATCACAATCACTGCGAGGAACTTTACGACGCAAACATTCTCTGGAATCCTGCATCCGGGGGAGTCCTATATGGTTCCGCCGATCTCCTTGGCTCTGGTGACGGCTACCACTCAAGTGCAGGTGGTAGCCGCAGGAACCGAAGTGGCCGAAGAGGAGATCAAGCTCCAAGAAAAGCAGCGCGTCCTCGGCATCCTTCCAAATTTCTATGTATCCTATGTCCACGACGCATTTCCTCTTAATTCGAAGCAAAAGTTTGAGCTTGCCTGGAAGTCGACAATCGACCCAGTCACCATCATACTGACCGCGGCAACTGCAGGAATCGAGCAGGCGCGAAATGATTTCAGTGGATATGGGCAGGGCGCACAAGGTTATGGAAAACGCTTCGGCGCCGCTTATGCCGACGCTGCTATCGGCACGTTCATTGCGAGTGCGATACTGCCGTCGCTCCTGAAACAAGATCCACGCTATTTTTACAAGGGAACTGGTAGCAAGCGATCGCGAATTCTGTACGCGATCGCCAATTTAGCTGTCTGCAAAGGCGATAACAAGCGTTGGCAGCCGAATTACTCGAATATCCTCGGAAGCCTCGCCGCAGGCGGTATCTCGAATCTCTACTATCCAGCGAAAGATCGGGGAGCGACATTAACGTTCGAAAACGCTTTTATTGGCATCGGCGCCGGTGCCGTTGTCAATCTCGCTCAAGAATTTGTCCTCCGCAGACTGACCCCGAAAGTGCCTGATTACGATCCGGCTCAGTCGCGCCAGAGCCCGGACCGCTCCAAGGACGTACCGTAGCATCTTGTACGCCATGGCGTACGCGCTGATCGGACCGCAACCTGTCACGAGCTCGGCGGGAGTATCATACCGACAGGGGGATGCATCCGAACGCTGGAGGGCGATCTGTGACTGTCATCGACTGGCTGCTGGATTCGGACCCGTCGATCCGCTGGCAAGCAATGAGGGACCTGACCGGCGCGCCCCAGACATTCTTGCCTATGCCGCACTTTTCGGCTTTGAGTTTCCGCCGGGTGAGAATGCCGCCCATCTCTATCGTTACAGGCCGCATGTATTCATCGCTCTGGCCTGGGAGCAGATCTATTGGACGGACGACGAGCGCACGCTGCCGTTTTCCCGGGCGGGCGAGTTTGGCAACAGCGTTCGAGCGATCTATGAGCGATTCGGCTATACACTGATCGATCTCCCCTGTGTCTCTGTGGAGGAGCGTGCGGACTTTATCCTCCGTCACCTCAGGGACGCTTAATCACCAAGGCGATGCCGGCAAGTCAAATAGGATAAACATGAAAACGAGAATCAATCTTCTGCTAATGCTCACACTGGCGCTCACGCTGATCGGTCCCACATTGAAGATGGCCTCACAAACCGGCGCGGGAGCCAGTGTTCCTCCACCCAGGCCCCAAGGCCCGTGTGACATCTACGCCGCCGCGGGCGATCCCTGCGTAGCCGCCCATAGCACCACGCGCGCGCTTTACGCCTCCTACAACGGTCCGCTCTACCGGGTCCTGCGCCAGTCGGACGGCAAGACCCTGGACATCGGCGTTGTCCAGCCCGTTCGGTCGCCGGCGCCGGATGCGGGCGGATACGCCAATGCGGCCGCGAAGGACGCGTTCTGCGCCAACACGTACTGCTGGATCTCGACCATCTACGACCAATCGCCCAAGCACAACGACCTTACCCAGGCGCCCCGTGGGGGATTCAGCGGCCCGGCCCTGGGCGGGTTTAACAACCTCCCGCTCGCCGACATGGCGCCGGTTACGATCATGGGCCACAAGGTCTACGGCGTCTTCATCGAGCCGGGCATGGGCCTCCGGGACGACGACGCGAAGGGCGCCGCAGTCGACGACCAGGCGGAGGGGCAGTATTGGGTCATTAACGGCCAGCACTACAACTCCGGCTGTTGCTTTGATTACGGCAATGCCGAGATCGACAGCCGCGACGACGACAACGGCACCATGGAAACCGCCTACTTCGGCAACGCCACGCCCTGGTTTCAAGGCAACCCGCCCGGCCCGTGGATCATGACCGACCAGGAGAACAATCTGGTCGGTTGTGTCAACCCAGACGGCTCCAGGCCCTGCACCAACCTGCCGAGCATCACCTGGCGATTCGTGACGGCGATCGCCAAGGGCGAACCGCACCGCTGGGCCTCCATGGGCGGCGACGCGCAGAAGGGCGCCCTGAAGGTTATGTTTGACGGACCGCGCGTCAACGCCACGTACGATCCGATGCGTAAGCAGGGAGCCATCCTCCTCGGCAACGGCGGCGACAACAGCAACAGCTCACAAGGCACCTTCTATGAAGGCGCGATGACGGCCGCCGGAACCTTCCCGACGGACGCGACTGACCAGTTGGTACAGGCCAACGTGGTGGCTGCCCGGTACGACGTGGCGCGGCTTAGTCTCGAGCCCGCGTCGGCGACTGCGACGCCGCCGGGACTCCAGACGTTCTCACCGGGATACTCGCAGGACGCTACCGTGACATTCACGAATACCACGGGGGCGCCCGCAACGGGGATCAAGTTGAGCATCTCCGTGCCCAAGCAGTGGACCTCCGTCGTTCCGGGTAAAACTGAGACGTCGGTAACGATCGCTGGCCCGGTCGCGCCGGGGGCGAGCGTGAACGCGACGTTCAAGATCACCTCGGGGCCGGCGGCCTTTAACGGCGACTTGGTTGGCAACGTTTCGTGGACGAACCCAGCCAGCGGCAGGAAGCAATTCGAGACCACGACGGAGAAGGTGCGAAACGCGAGGCCGGTCAAGATCAACGAGTTCCGCATTAGCTCGGGCCCTCCTGCCAATCCGTCGGACTCGTTCATCGAGCTCTACAACGCAGGCTCCACGAGCGTCGACATCTCCAACTGGACGCTAACCGTGCACCCGGCGCAACAAGCGATCTTCTCGAGGGTGAAGATACCGGCCGGGACGTCGCTCAAAGCGGGCGGCTTCTACCTGCTTGGTCTCTCGAACTCCGGATTGGCGGTAGCGGCGCGCGCCGGGGACGGCGCCATCAACGTGAGGAGCACCGCGGGAATGACGGTTGGCGACACGATTGGCATCGATACCGGCTCGAACCTTGAGACGCGCAAGATCGCGAGCCTCGGCACGGCAGCGAGTAACCACACGACTCTGTGGCAACCGCTGCCCGACGGTCCGGTGATCACCATCCCCGCCCACTCGAGGAACGTGCCGGTGATGGACGTAACCGGATTTGTGATTGGCCAGAAGATAGCCCTTGGGTTTGGCGCCACTTACCCCGCCGTGGCAAGAGACATGGAGCGGTACGAGGTGGCCACGGTCACCGCGGTCGGCAAGCCGGGCACGCAAGCCTACCTCGGGGCAGACGCCGCGGCCGGAGCGGCCAACATCAAAGTGACCTCCGCCTCCGGCATCTCGGTGGGTGACAAGATCCGGCTGGATATCGCGAGCGTCGGCCACGGAATCGAGACCGTCACGGTCGCGCGCGTCGGCACGCAGGCGAGCCATACGTTGCTCACGGCGATGGCGAGCGCCGGCGCGTCCAATATCAAAGTCCGCAACGCCAACGGTTTTGCGGTGGGCGACAAGATCACGGTTGGCACACCCGCGAACAGGGAAGTGGTCAGCGTCGTTGCCGTCGGCAGCGCGGGTCCGAACGGCGCCGGCATCGACTTTACGCCGGCGCTGGCCGAGGATCACATCAGCGACGAGAATGTGGTCGCTCCGGGAACGGGCCTCGACCTGGCCGCCCCGCTCAAGTTCAGCCACGCGGCCAACCTCCCGTTTAGCGATCGGGGAACGGGGATCAGCTTTGAGCCGGCGACGGCCTTTGCCCATTCGAGCAACGAGCCCGTCCAGGCGCTCGGCACCGGCATCACGCTCGACAAGCCACTGGCCAAGAACCACCTGATCCACGCGGTTGTGCGCGACGCCGCCGTCTCGACCGCAGGCTACCAGGGGACGCCGGCGCCGAACCAGTGGTTCGGCGGCCCCGAGCTGACCACGAGCGCTCCGAGCTTCGGGCGCACCATCATCGTCCGGGAAGGTAGCATGGTGCTTCGGGACGCCTCTGGCCTGGTTGTCGACAGCCTCAACTACGGCGGCCTCGTCGACCCATGGGCCGCCGAGGGTTACCAAGCCACCTCCGGAGCCGGGGAGAGTGGCTGCTATGTGACTACGCCCGGCCCGCCCAGCGGCTTCGGGCCGTTCGCTCCGGTCGCTACTCTGTCCAATACGAGCGCGGGCCGCTTCCCGGACGGCCGCGATACCGGCAGCAACTGCGCCGATTTCGTGACCGCGCCCTCCACCACCCTGTCGGCCGCTTCGACGGCCGGTCAGACCAATATCAAAGTCTCGAGCGTCGAAGGCTTTGGCGACGGCCAGAAGATCATGATTGATAGGGGCGAGAACCTCGAGACCGCCGTCATCGCCTCGGTGGGCACGGCAGGCGCCACCACGGTCGGCTCCGACACCCGTATGGGCGCGACCGTTATCCCCGTAGCCAGTGCGATTGGCTTTAGCAACGGCCAGACCGTCACCATTGACGATGGCGCGAACTCGGAGACAGCGGTAGTCGCCTCCATTAGGAGGTTCGGCGGGACCTCAATTACCGTTGCCGCGCCGCTCGCTCATGCGCACTCAGCCGGTCGACAGGTGTCGGGCACCGGCATCGCCCTGACCGCTCCATTAACCCGGGCGCATTCGAGCGCCGCGCCAGTCACCGGCGACCTTCCCTCGCCCGGCGCGCCCAACCAGTATTTCAGGCCCAGGTAGGAGGTGACAGAAGGAATACGTAACGGAAGCCGCTGACTGTCGGGAGCAGGCGCTCAGACGCTTCTAGCGTAGTGCGTCACAGATGCCTTTACTTAAGTAAATCGGCTGGCGCAGAGCGGAGCTCTGCGGTTTCCATTGATTCGATTGATGCCAAGACGCAGAGCTGCGCTCTGATTCCAGCCACGTTTTTCCCCAAAAGCCCACGACTCGAAAATCGTGTCTTGGCTACCCGCTGTCGCAGTGCTAGACTAAAGTCACGCAGAAACCGCTCGACCCGATCGATGCTGAATGCCGACGACCCTGAAACCGTGTATTCGCTGCGCTTCCTGAAACAGACTGTTGAGAGGGCTAGCGTACCCATTGTTTTGTGGGTCGGGGCAGGAGCAAGCAGGTGGCTTGGATACCCCTCTTGGAGCGACACTGCCAAGCTGATGCGGAGCGACTTCTTCCGCTCCGTCCCAGGCTTTGACAATGATAAGGCTCTGCGATTATTGGGGCGCAGTCAGTTCCCACAGCTTTTCCAAATGTGCAAGGCTGCGGACGGCCAGCGCTATTTCCGTTTCCTAAGCGATACTTTTCGCCCGCTTCCCGAGACTCCACTTTATGCTAGGTTCATCGAAAAAATCGGCCAGATTACTCCTTTAAGGGTGGTAACAACCAACATCGATGAGGCGATGGAGCAGCGACTAGCGTCCGCAGCAGTGTTCCAAACGACCGATTTCCCCCGCTGCGTCCAACTGTTGCGCGGCGATGATTCCTTCATCGCCAAGCTGCACGGTTCTCGCAGTGCGGTGGAGTCTGCTGTGTTTGCCGCAGACGACTACGAGCGACTCACGACGGACGTGCGGTACGTTGACGCCCTGCGTGCGCTATTTGCAACTGCCAGCGTCGTCTTCTTGGGGTACGGGATTCAAGACAAATACCTCATCGGCTTATTGACGCGGAATGCTGAAGCGAACTCGCTGTTCGGCGCCGGACCCCATTTTGTGGTTAGTTCGGAAGGTAGAATGCCACTGGGAAGTATCCGCCGAATCAGATACGAGCTGCGTCGGCATCCCGACCACAGGGCAGCGGTATGCGTTTTGGACTACATACTCCAACTCATCAAAGGCGTTGAAGAGCGGGGTCACGTAGCGGTGGAGATCCCTACGCGGACAATGGGCCACTCGGTATCGCCTGCCCGTACCGGATACTTCATCTCGGATTTGAAGCCAGCCGGCACATGGACGACGGGCCAGACTGTAGGCTTCGCCGATAAAACCACTGGGCAGCCTGCGGGGGAGTTTATCGTCGGCCTTGGTTTCACGAACACAGAAGTCCCCTTTCGCGAGTCGACGGCACTCCACGACTTGATCGTCGGGATGATCTGTTTCGATCACGTCTTCCTGCCTGCGGCTGCGCTCGCCCCGGCACACGAGATGCTGGGCAGTGAGACGTTCTGGGAATTGGTGCGGACCGACCTTCTGCGGTTCATCCACATGGAGCACCAGATTGCTGCTATTTTCCCGGCCGGAGGAGTACTGGGTGACGTGGGGGCGGTCGCCGTCCGGGACAAGGACGGTATCGGGCCACTCCCCGTCGGCGAGTATATCAGGCGCCAGATTAAAGCCGCTCCCGGCAAGGAAAGCGAGGCCGAGAGGCTCTTCGAAGACCTCGAGAAGACAGTGACGATCTTCTCCGAGGAGGCGAGTGTCGGAGCCCCGTCGCGGGTGCGGGGTTCCTTCCTAATGCCGCGGGTTGCCAGACTGCTTGGCATCGGCGAGGCAATCACGCCCACCCAAGTGCCGAGATGGCTTGCCTTTCCCGTGCTCCGGATGGCCCACCTTATCCATGTGGGGCTTGTTTGTGACAGCCTTGGTATCCAAGCGGCGAAGATCCCGTTCGGAGGGCCGCAGCTTGCTACGGCTGCGTTTGGTATCCAGGTCGCATCCGAGTTGGCCGAACGCTACGCCAGCTACGTTATTTCCGGGACGTTCAATACGGACGTTGGGGCTCTAGTATTCCAACAGCCGGGAATTTTGCGGGGCATAGTGCGATTCCGGGAAACACAGGAGGGAGAGAGCTTCAGGCGAGAAGTTCATGACAAGCTCCTCGGAGACGGCGGCGCAGAGTTTAACGCGTCTATCGATGCCGGTTTGAGAAGAAATATCCCGTTGGCGATTCTGCAGAAAGCTCGCGATAGGCTCTCGTCACTTCTGACGGCCAGGCCGTTGGCCACGCCCACACCTGCGGTATGGGGAAACTCGCGCAACTCGGACGACACGACGGCTTTTTGGCGTGCCAAGTCCAGGTCATTGCTCCTCGCACTCTGCAAGGAGCGCGGGATCGGCAAGGATGACCCCTGCATCTGTGGTTCCGGAGACAGCCTTCGCCAGTGCTGCCTAGCACCGCTCCGCAGTTGACCAACGCTTCCAAGGACCCACGACATAAAAATCGCGGGTGCACATACGTCCCTACGCTTGTCGTCGGTATGTATGCGCCTCTTGAGTATCAGAGGAGCGCAGACATGCCAACGAACGGCACGTTCGCGCCACCCGCGGCCCCCTGACGAGACTGCCCTCTCCCTTGGGGAGAGGGTGTCCGGCGACGGCGCCGTCATCAGCCGTCGCCGAACGGGTGAGGGGTCACTTGCTCGCTCGTAACCGTCGAGAGCAGCGATTTTCAAGCGGCAAATGGAAGAACCCAAACGGTATGCCATTTGTCGATTCTCCGAATCCGGAGGCATTTGAGTTGCCGTTAGCTTTGCGGATTCCGTTTTGACACTCGACTGGTTCTGACGATTCCGCAAACGACCCCTCACCCGTCACGCTCCGGCTGATCACAGCGCCGGAGCATGACACCCTCTCCCCTGGGGAGAGGGCTGTTGCCGTGGGTTCGGTTGGCGTACAGCGAAGCTGTGCGTATTGCTGAGCCTTGGCACACCAAGACCGCGGAGATTCGCGCTGCGCCAGCCTGGGCAAGTTCGGAAAATGTTTCAGGGCGGGCGGTCTCAGCCTGCATCAAAAAAACAAAGGAGGAATCACATGGCAACGAGCAAAGAGAGAGACAAGGAGCAACCGAAAGGGCATCTCGCGATGAGCACACCCCCAATCGTGTCGCAGCAGGAGTGGGAGGCGGCGCGCCAGCAACTGCTGGTCAAAGAGAAGGAATTAACTCGCGCCCGTGACGCCCTGGCCGCCCAGCGCCGCCGGATGCCGTGGATGGCCATCGAGAAGGGGTACAGTTTCGACGGGCCTAAGGGCAAGGCGAGCCTCCTTGACTTGTTCGAGGGGCGCCGTCAGCTCATCGTCTACCGTGCCTTCTTCGAACCGGGGGTGTTCGGGTGGCCGGAGCATGCCTGCCGCGGCTGCTCTCTGGGGGCCGATCAGGTCGCCCACCTCGCCCACCTGAACGCGCGCGACACGACCCTGGTGTGGGCCTCGCGGGCGCCGCAGGCCGACATCGCACGCCTGAAGGCGCGGATGGGCTGGGAAATGCCCTGGTACACCATCACCGACAGCTTCGACGCTGACTTCGGGGTGAATGAATGGCACGGCCACAATGTATTCATCCACGATGGCGACAAGGTGTTCCGCACCTACTTCATCAACAGCCGCGGCGATGAGGCGATGGGCAGCACCTGGAGCTACCTCGATATCACGGCGCTCGGCCGTCAGGAGACTTGGGAGGACTCGCCCGAGGGTTACCCCCAGGACCCGCCGTACAAGTGGTGGAACTGGCACGACAACTACGAGGCCGAGACCTCGCCCCACCCGCTGTGGGTCGATATACTTACCGATCCTCAAGGAGCCGCCCTGCGAAGGCGCGAGGCGGAGGAGAAAGCATGCAAATGCCCGTGAGGGTCATGGGTCTGCGACCCACCCAATGGAATCAAAATGACATATGTCGTCACCTTCGCGAAAGCGGGCGTCCATCGTTGCTCCGGAAGAGAATGGATTCCCGCTTTCGCGGGAATGGCGGATTTTCAGGAGAGCGCGGCATCTCCGCCCGAGGCCTGTGCAGCAAAGGAGGGAACGATGAAGAACATCATGAGAGATGAACTTGCGGCACCCAAAATAGTCGACCGGAGCACCTTCCAGGCGGAACTGGACGCATTGCGGGTTCGGGAGAAGGCGCACACGCGCGAGGGTGACGCGATCGCGGCGGCCCGCCGGCGGCTGCCGATGGTAGAGGTGGACTCGACCGTCACGCTGATTGGCCCGCAGGGCCCCCTGACGCTTCTCGAAGTGTTCGAGGGCCGTCGACAGCTGATCACCTACTATTTCATGTGGCACGCCGGCCACCCTGCGCCGGAGCAGTGCGAGGGCTGCACCTGGGTTACGTCGCAGGTCCGCGAGCTGTCCTATATTCACTCTCGCGACGTTACCTACGCCACGTTTTGCCAGGGCCCTTACGAAGAGAGCGTCCGGTACCGCGGCTTTATGGGCTGGGAGATGCCTTGGTACTCGGCCCCTCAGCACTCGCTCGAAACCCTGCTGTTTGGACGCCGGGTGGGCAGGATGCACATCGTTTGTTACCTGCGACAAGAATCCAAAGTCTTCGAGACTTACTGGACGACCAGTCGCGGCGTCGAGGTGATGGATAACAACTATCACTTGCTCGACTTGACCGTCTACGGACGGCAGGAGACCTGGGAGGATTCGCCGGCCGGCTGGCCGCAACAGTGTATCTACACGCGGACTAGCAGCGGCTCGCCGACTTGGGAACCAGTGTGGCCGGGCGGACGCCCCATCGCCCAGTGGCCGCGACTCGAAGCCGGATGCTCCGACGATCTGGGTACTGGCAAGCGCTGATCAGATCTGCCAGGGTATGAAAATCGCGCTAAAATGCAAACATGAAACTGGTGAGGTTGCCAAAAAACCAAACCACGATTCGTTTTAGCGCCAACTTATTTCGGCCCGAGGAAAGCGAAAAAATTGGACCGTGGGCGCTTCTCACTCTGCCCAAGAACGCGAGTGCGAAACTCTCATCCCGAAGCACGATCATGGTTGAGGGAACTATCAATAGCTTCCCTTTTCGAGCCGCTCTCGAACCCATCGGCAAAGGAGGTCACTGGCTCAAGTTGAACGAAGCCCTGTGCGATGCTTCAGGCGCGGATCCGGGAGACACGGTAGCGGTAGAGATTACGCGGGTTGGAGAAGAACCGGAGACCAGGATGCCCATGGAGCTGTCGAAAGCCCTGGGAGTTGCCCCACGGGCGCAGGCATCGTGGGCGGATATCACGCCAACGGCGCGCCAGAACTGGATTCTCTGGATAACCACAGCAAGGCAACCGGAAACGCGCACGCGCCGGATCGAGAACGCGTGTGATATGCTTGCCTCGGGAAAGCGACGCGTATGTTGTTTTCCCGGACTAACGTGGCTTACGAGAGATCACGTAAAACCAAGCGAAACATGGCTTCCGTTACGGAAGCCTACTGGCTAGTCGGCCAGCGAAGCGGCAAATCGACATCGCCCCTTTAAATGTTTGTGTCCGCTTCCGCGCGCACATGCTCGTTCTGCGCTCTGAGTTCCGGTGTCAGAATCTCCCCAAAGTCCTCCAGCATATTGACTGAGAAATCCTTTCTGGCTTTAATGCTTGGCGCCGGTTGAATCCCGGCTGCGGTGAACGAACTGGCAATAAGGAGACTCATGAAACCCCGGGTTCGCGTTTTCTCAGTACTTTTTCTGACTTTGTCCGTTGGTCCCTCTTCCTACGCGCAATACGCGCGGCTGGTTGATCCCTTTCTGGGCACGACGGGAGACGGCAATGTGATTCCCGGCCCGGCCGCGCCCTTTGGAATGATCCGGCCCGGCCCCGACATGATGCCGGAAAGAACCGACGACGCCAATGCGGGATGGAGGGCGACGGGCGACATTCGCGGTTTCAGCCAGACGCACGTGAGCGGCACGGGCGGCGGACCGAAGTACGGCAACATTATGTTGATGCCGACCACTGGTGAGCCCGCGCCCCTCGGATCGCAATCGGCGCACCGGGACGAGAAAGCCTCAGTGGGATATTACGCCGTCGCGCTCGCCCGCTACGGCATCAAGGTTGAGATCACGACCGGCGTCAGGGCGGCGATTTACCGGCTCACCTACCCCGAGAGCCGCCAGGCGAATCTTCTCTTCGACGTTGCAAATTGTTTGCGGGGCGCCAAGAAGTATCATGAGTCGCAATTCGTGACCGTGTCGGAGGTCCATGTCATCTCCCTGACGCAGGTTGAGGGATCCTCGAGCGTAGCGGGCGGGTGGAACATGCAAGTAAAACCCTACACCGTGTTTTTCTATGCTCAAACGGACACCGCCGCCACGGCGTCAGGAACGTGGCTCAACCGCCAACTCCGGGCGGGAAGTAAGCAAGCCAGTAGCCACGAAGACCAGCCCGCCGGCGCGTGGCTCGCATTCCCGACCCACGCCGGTCAGCAGGTGCTGATGAAAATCGGGATTTCGTTCATCAGCATCGCGCAGGCACGGCAGAACGTGGAACGGGAGATTCCCCGCTTCGATTTTGAGGCCGTTCACAACGCGACCGTCGCCGCGTGGGACAAGGCGCTGGGGAAGGTCGAACTCCAGGGCGAAACGCCCCAGCAGGCGCAGATCTTCTACACCGCGCTCTATCACACCATGCTGATGCCGACCGACCGCACGGGCGAGAATCCGTTGTGGAAATCGGCCGAACCTTACTACGACGATTACTATGCCATCTGGGACATCTTCCGCACCTCCGGCCCGCTGCTGACGCTGATCGCTCCCGAGCGTGAAGAAGGCATCGTGCGCTCGCTCGTGGATATCTACCGTCACGAGGGCTGGCTGCCCGACGCGCGCTCCGGCAACTCCACCGGGCGCACCCAGGGCGGAAGTAATGCGGAATTCATGATCACCGACGCCTATGTGAAAGGCATGGCGAACGTTGACTGGGAAACCGCGTACAAAGCCGAAGTGACCGACGCGGAGGTTGTGCCCCCGGACCCGGTTAAAGAAGGGCGTGGCGGCCTCGAAGATTGGCTCAAGCTAGGCTACGTGTCCATCGAAGGCTTTGACCGCCCGGGCTCGGTCGCGATGGAGTATGCCGCCGACGATTTCGAAGTCGCCCTGTTGGCCAAAGGCTTGGGAAAAACCGCCGACTATCGGAAGTACCTCGCGCGCTCCGGCAGTTGGAAAAACCTCTGGGACAGCCGCTTTCGAGAAGGAGGCTTTACGGGTTTCATCCGGCCCCGGCACCGCGACGGGAGCTGGCTTACCCCTTTCACCGCCATGATGGAATGCTCGTGGGGCGGCCCCACCTTTTACGAAGGCAATTCCTGGACTTATTCCACTTTCGTTCCCCAGGACGTCGCTTCGCTGATCGAGGTGAGCGGGGGTCCGGAGACATTCGTCGAGAGGCTGGATGCATTCTTCCAGGTGCCGCGCCGCTATGACGTCGGAAACGAGCCGGGATTCCTCTCGCCCTACCTCTATAACTGGGCTGGCCGGCCGGATAAGACGGCGGAACACGTGCGCGCCATCATCGCCAAGAGTTATCACGCCGGGCGGAATGGCTTGCCGGGCAACGATGATTCCGGAGCGATGTCCTCCTGGTATGCCTTTGGACAGATGGGCATTTTCCCCAACGCCGGGCAGGATGTGTACCTGATTGGCAGCCCCGCTTATCCCAAGACCACGATCCACTTGGCGGGCGGGAAGAATTTCGTGATTGAGGCCAGGAACCTATCGGCGGAAAACCTGTACGTCACCGCAGCGAGCCTGAATGGGAAGCCCCTTGACCGCTCCTGGTTGCGCCATGGCGAAATTATTTCCGGCGGCCGGCTGGTGTTGACCCTGGGCAAGACCCCCAGCAACTGGGCGCGGACGAATCTCCCGCCGTCAACACTGCCTTCCCAGTAACTGGTAGCGCGGACCACCGGTCTTGTGGTCCGCGGCTTTTTCAAACGAAGAACCGCGGACCGCGAAAGCGGCGGTCCGCGCTACCCCGCGTGTCATCCTGAGCGTAGCGAAGGATCCCCGCAGTTTCCTGTGGTTTAATAACTCACGAACAACTGCAGAGATCCTTCGCTGCGCTCAGGATGACACATTCCGATTTTCTTCACACGTTCTGAGCCGTGGGACCGAGGAGTCACCCACGGTTGTATCAGCCCCGCAGGGGCGGCAGCGGCTCCCGCGCGAGATCTGTCGCCCCTTCCGGGGCTCTGAATATTAACGCCGCATTCCATCCCACGGCTCACACCGTGGGCTACTTTCTGGCGCCGCTCCGCGGCTACCGACGTCCCGGCACCTTAAGGTAACACTACCGCGTCACCTCACAACTTGACGGTACAAAAGCCGGGAGATTAGAGTTTGATTTATGAATAAGCGCATCGTCTGTTTTTACGCTTTAGCTATGCTAATTATCTCAACGTTCGTTACGCCGTTCGGGTTAAGCCAGACGCAATACGACTTGCTGCTCCAGGGCGGCCACGTCATCGACCCCAAGAACAGCATTAGTGGTGTTCGCGATGTGGCGATCCTCAATGGCCGCATCGCGGTTGTGGCGAAGCACCTTGATGCCTCAATCGCTGTGAAGACAGTGGATGTTTCGGGCTTGTACGTCACGCCGGGCCTCGTGGATATTCACGTGCACGTTTACGCCAGCACGGGCGAGCGCAATTCCTACGCCGGGGACAACAGCGTGTTTCCTGACGGCTTCACCTTCAGAGTGGGTGTGACCACCGTGGCCGACGCGGGATGCGCGGGCTGGCGGAATTTCGAGGACTTCAAGGAACACATCATCAGCCGCTCACACACGCGGGTGCTGGCGTTCCTTAACATCGTTGGAGCGGGCATGCGCGGGCCGAAATTTGAAAACAATCTCGCGGATATGGAGGTTGCGCCAACTGCGGACATGTGCCTGCGCCATAAGGATCTGATCGTCGGGATCAAAACTGCACATTACGCCGGCCCGGAGTGGACGCCGGTCGAGCGCGCCGTCGAGGTCGGCTCGAAAGTGGGTATTCCGGTAATGGTTGATTTCGGAGCGAACCGCCCGGAGCGTCCCACGAGTATCCTCTGGACCGAGAAATTGCGGCCCGGTGACATTTACACTCACTGCTTCTCCGGCATCCGCAATGAGCTCGACGATTCCGGGCGCTTGAATCCTGCGATGTCGGCGGGACGCAAGCGAGGAGTGATTTTCGACGTGGGGCATGGCGGCGGCAGTTTTGCCTGGCCCGTCGCCACAGAGGCGATCAAGGAGGGTTTCTATCCGGATTCGATCTCCACGGACCTCCACATCGGCAGCATGAATGCCGGGATGAAAGATATGTTGAATGTCATGGATAAATTCCTGGCGATGGGTCTCTCGCTGGACGATGTGATCCTGCGGTCCACCTGGAATCCTGCCCGCGAGATCCAACACCAGGAATTGGGCAACCTCTCCGTAGGCGCGTCGGCAGACGTGGCAGTGCTGCGACTGGAAACTGGCGACTTCGGTTTCACGGATATGTACGGTGCGCGGTTGCGAAGTACCAAGAAACTGACCTGCGAACTTACCGTACGCGACGGCAAGGTAGTCTACGACCTTAATGGAATCACGCGTCCCGATTGGAACACTCTGCCGAAAGGATACAGGCAGACGGGCGACTCACGCTGGGACGCGGTGACGCCGGCGCCACCGAGGCAGGCCGTCCCGACGTCGAAGTAGCAGGTAGCTCAGCGCGGCAGAGCCGCAACCAAAACGAATGACGCTCCATGGCGGTTTCCGTCATGTTGTTTTTGGGGAAACGTCGTGCGGAGGGCCGTCATGGAGCGTTTTGGTTGCGGCTCTGCCGCGCTGAGCTACACGCTGTGTGCATCATTTGACCGAAGGTACCCATACGTAGTAGGTGGGAGTCCCGGAAAAAGCTTTACTCGCCTTAACGACTCCCCATGAGCTGGGGAAGTCTTGTTTTGCTCCGTCCGCACGTGCGGCAGGTACATAGTGTTCGTTCCCGTCTTGAATTAGCGGTCCGTGACCATCAAACTTGCAGGGATCCACCCCTGGTGGAGCGGGAGATACGGTCGCAAGGTGCCCGTTCGGCTGATGGATTTGTACGCCTTCAACGAAAGCACCGCGGTCCGCGTATTCTTGCGCTTCATCGGCACCAACGGCTTTCCAGTTTTCGCTACGAGAGATCAACGATGCGATATCGTTGGCTTGGATGTCAGGGTTGGTCCATTCGTCCCCTAGTGTGGATCCCTTTTCCTGAAGGCGTTGCTGAAGCTCCTTCCCGACTTGCCTAAAGAAGAACTGACAATTCAGGCTCTCAAGATGTTCCTTTAGGTCTTCCTCACTTAGATTCTTCCAGTCCGCAGGTATCGGGCCTTTGCGCAGGGGGCCCTTACGGACACGCGGATCCAAATCGTGACTGGCCTTATACTGGCTTAGTCCTTCGGCGGCTTTATATAGGATATTGCCCAAATCACCAGGTTCGATCCTGCCCTCGACGTCCCCAATGTCTCGGTGAGCGAGGCCGGATACGGTAAGAGAAGGGTTAGCGTTTCCTTTCATATCATACGACGTAGAATAGAATCGCAGGTGCGTGTTTTCTCGTACCAACTTTGACTCGGTCTGCTCGCAATATGTGGAACCAACCATCTCGCCAGGCCCACTCTTATAAACATAAGTCGTCGCTGAGATCCTGGAGAATGCGCCCTCATCTTTGGCTCCAGGACAGGGGTTCTCCGATCTTGTCTCGTCTCCCTTGGTACCCTTCGTTAGTATCTCGTTGTCGCCCTTATACTCGATTGAAAACTGGACTTGCCCCGACCATCCTGTCTCATTCTTAAACTCGCCAATCCATTTGCCCGCTATACTGCATGAGTCATCGTCATCCGCTGGATTGGCAAGACCCTTGCTACCAAGCACTAACATTAATCCGCAGACGGCAGTCGCCGTAATGATGAGACTAAGGGTCGAACCAAGCCTCAATCTGCAACACTTGATGGAAATCGTTCTAGAAGCAATTGCTCGGAATTTGGTCGCCTTCATGCGCCACCGCCCGGCCAGCGAGAATTCAGTCTTTAGCTCCCGACGAGCCCCAGTATACGCCCATCGTGGGATTCCAGCGCACTGTATTTCCTCGCAAGAAAAACAGGTAGCGCAGAGGTACGCGCCCTTTGCGTTCCTCTGCGGCTCTTCCCTGACGGTCATCGAGGCCTCAGATCCGGGTGTGTTCATCGGCGGGCAACAACACCCGGTCGATTTCGAGCCCGCTCGGCGTGGCTACGCGGCGCTCGACGCTGCCCGTGTAGTCATGCACGCTTGACCACGGCCACTCTTCCGCACAGCTCGCCAACCCGGCCCGCACCGGGTTCAGGTGGATATACTCAACCTTCTCGTTGTACTCTCGCACCGTGCGCAGGGCGCGATCAAAGAAGCGAAGCTGCCACAGCATCCCCAATTCCCGTCGCCGACGGTTGATGCGTTTCGTGGCTCCGTCCTTGATGGCCTCCATCACCCTGGAGATCGTCAGCGGATGCCGGGGATAGAAAATGGCATGCCAATGGTCAGGCAGGAACACCCAGGCAGTCAGTACGAAGCCATGTTCCGCCCGGCGCTCGTCAATTACCTTGGCCAAGGTGGCGAATTCTGAATCCGACAGAATGCGTCGCCTGGGTAACAGCCGGCAAGTAATAAAGAACCAACGATCCGATACCACTAAGCGTCGAAGGCGCGACATGCACGCGATTATATCCCGCGGCCCGGTATGACGAAACCAGGATTCGCGCCGCCCCAAAGAGCCGCAGAGGAGGGCAAAAGACGCCCACCTCTGCGCTACCTGCTCTGCGCTACCTGCTGCTCGTGTAATTTCCAGGTTACGAGTTGCGGCGTCCGGAGCTGCGGTACTGGTGCCTCTCGGCCTTCCAGTTCGCCTCGCCGTACTCGCCGAGGTTCACCTTGCCCCCCATCGTGTCGCCTTCCACGGTTCCTGCGAACTCATAGGACAAGCGGGTGCCCTCAGCCTGATGCGAACTCCTGAAACGGACCGTATTGGCGGCCACCGTTCCGTTCAGGTCGCCGCTGTAGAATTCTCCCTGGTGTGTGCCGACCAGCTTCGAGCCGTCTTGCTCGAGGAAGAACGCATGCTCCGCCGAACCTCGCTGGAACTCCAGTTGCACCGCCCATTGGCCTGCGACCATGACGGGTGCGCCTTCGGGCTGGACGGGACTTTCGAATTTTGGCGGACTCGAGAGCGCGGCGTAAAGCCGCTCTGCGACAACTTTGTCGTCTCCGGGCATCATCATGTAAGCAACGATGGACGCAGAACTCGACATGTTATCCGGGCGGCTGCCCCTGGCTCCAGCCAATATCACGCGAGGCTGACTCGCGAGCAACAAGTTACCGAGTTCCTCGCCGGTGATGCCCAGGCGCGCACCATCCCACTCGATGGAAAGGCTCGGCGAGCGATTTGACAAATCCGCCGAGGGCTGCTTGATTTGTGTCGAGACGCCGTTGATTTGCGATACCCGTGTGGCAATGTTATTGAGCCAACTCTCCCACTGCTTCCATTCAGCATCATGGTCGCGCTTCACCCACATTTCCACCGCCGCCAGCATGCCCATGATCTCCTCTTTGCCGACCTTGAGCGAGCGGCCGAAGGCGTGGTGGGGCGCGCTGTTGGCCCAGGCTGCCTCGAGCAGGTTCTTTTCGCCAAGCAGGAGACCCGCCGCCTGGGGTCCCCGGATGCACTTGCCGCCGCTGTAAGCAACCGCCGCAGCGCCGCGTTGCAAGTGAACGTTGGGGATGGTAAGGATTTCCGCCGCCGCATCCACGATCACCGGCACATTGTGGCGCTTGGCGATCTCCGCCACGACCTTGGTTCCCATGGGCCCGTCGTCCCCGGGACCTCCCAGAATGTAGGCCATTGCTGTACGCTCGTTGAAGGCGGCATCAAGCTGCGAAGGATCCTGAACGGTGACGATTTTAACGCCCAGCATGCGAATGGCGTGGTCATAAACATTGCGCGAGTAGGCCGGGATCACCACTTCACTTTTCAGTCCTTCGAGGTTGGGAAGACGTTGCATGCGCTCCGGGTCCGAGCCCGCGAGCGAAGCCGCCGTCGAGTGCGTAAGCGCCGCGCAGCAACCGGCGGTAACGATGCCCCACTCCGCGCCCGTCAGCTCGGCTAAGCGCTTGCCGACGCCATCCATTAACTCATCCAACTGGACATAGGCCCGCGAGGCATCGTCCATGGCTCGCTTCACTTCCGGCAACGATTCCGAGCCGGTGATAATGGTGTAAGTACCCTTGGCATTGATCAGCGGTTGGACGCCGATCGAGCGATAGAGACTCGCGCCGTACTCAAGCGGGGCCGCCACGGCTTTTCGGATGCGTCCGCCCACCGCTGCCAGCGCGGCGGCCAGCGCACCTCGCCGGAACAATTCCCGGCGGCTCTGACCTCTGGAGGAGTTCGGAGCTGAGCTAGAAAATGGAGGCTGCATGTATTCCACCTCTCAATCTGTGCGACGCGGGAAAACTGGCGCTCGATAAGACATAAGTGAGGCATGGCGAAATTATACGTCCGACAACTGAAAGCAGCAACGATACGATAGTGATAGCCCCTGGCCGAAGGCAATAATAAGCTAAACCGCCACCCTGCATTGCAGCTTGGCGGTTTAGCTTATCACTGCGATTCAGACAGTAAGAAACCAGGCTGGGCAGCTGACCCGCGGTCGGTGTGTCAACCGGTCTGCCCGATCCGTCAACAGCGCTTTTGACGGCCTTTCCGACGCCCAGTTGTCCT
>JBEKLY010000057.1:0-52298 GCA_050010015.1 Terriglobia bacterium | reverse complement strand
CTTCTCTCCCTGGAAGAATGCCTCTCCGAAATCGAAGCCGGCGGCCTCTTCACCCCTTAAACATCGTTCCCACTTATCGGCGCCATCGCAATATGTCTCCTGGGTCCACCGGACGGGTACGTCGAATTCGACTGCGGGCAGGTAAGCCACACGGCCTTTTCCGAAGGTCTTCCGCTGAGCGTGGCCTGCCGTGGCGGCTTCCTGAACCTCTTCCTCGTAGTCGCGGGCGCGCAACTGGCCATCGACCAGTCGTTTCAAGCCCGGCTCTGGACGCAATCGCCTCCATTCGTCGTAAAGCCCCGCCTGCCCAATGGCCACCAGGCCGCCACCCTGTTCAACAAAACTGCGAATTCGCGCCAATTGCTCATCCGAGAGGCATTCCGAATCCGGCAACACGAGCACCCGGAGTGTCGAAGCCTGCCCCACCCCTGATTCCCCTCCCCGAACGGGGAGGGGGGCAAGGGGTGGGGTATTGTCGAAAACAAGCTCGAAAGGAATTCGCGACTGGATGAGGGCCTGCTCAACCAGAATTGCACTGAGTTGAGCGCGCGCGTGGTGATAGGTGATTGACGCAAAGGAACGCAGCACGCCGACGCCGGCGACATCTTTCGTTCCCAGGTAGAGTTCGCGGTTCTTGCGGTAGAACGTCACGTGTTCGAGCATCGCGGATGGTAAGGGCGCCGTCCCGGCGAAGCCCAGCGTTTGATTGAAGGCCAGGCTCTCAGCCATGGCCACAGGGCTGTCCTCGATATAAGCCAGCAAAATGTTGTTGTAAGCACGCGCCAGTTTGTAGCTTCGGATCTTCGAGATCAGGCGGCCGTCTGGAAGGTAGACGCAGGGATTTTCTTCCTCTGTCCAGAAAACGTCCGTCGAGGTCAGCAGGCGAGAGTGGTCAATGCCGTTTTCCCAGGCGCGGTTCCCACCCGTTATGCCGTGCGGGTTGATTTCGACCGCCACCTCAGGATTGAGCGAGCGGATGTATTCCGCCATCTGGCGCAACGCGTCGGCCATGACCTGGCAGCAGAAATCAATCCATTCCTGGATGGCCGGGTCGAAGATGATGGCCATCTTCTCAGGCCGGTTCTGTCGGTTCCACTGCGGGGGATTCACGTAGTCGACGTCTTCGAAGCCGAACCGCTCGCGCCGCTTTTCAGGCGTGTACTTGGCCCGCAGGAAGGCGCGGAATCCATCCACGCAGGCCGGGCAGTGGCAGGAATCGGGCTCTGCGTTGAGATCGAAGTTATCAAAGTGGATGAAGTCCGTCTTGACCTCTTCGACGGCGTAGCGGACGATCTGCTTCAGGTAATCCAGGTACTCCTGGTGAGTGAAGCAGGGGCGGTAGCGATAGGATTGCTGGAAGCCGTAGACGAGTAGGATCGGCAGGCCGCTTACGTCACGCTGGATCCACTCCTTGGCGCGCGGCTCCTCAGCAAAGAAGGTCTCATACATCATGGTATTCCATTGGATGTAACTATCCACTTTCATACCATAACGATGAGCAATCGCGGCGGCGCGGCGAGTGTCTTCCATTTCCGGCTTTTCCGCCGCCATGCCAAACCCCTTGTAGAGGTGAGTGTGGAATACCTCGATGCCCTGATTGTGGAGCGTGCGGATCAACTCCTCGCTTTGGTTCCATTCGTAGTCCTTGCGCGCGTCCAACCGCTCGCCCCCGCGGCGAATGACGAAGATGTAGGGTTCGTGGCTACCGCCGGCATCGATTAGCCCATTCTCAAGCCATTTGGCGTGAGGCAGGGGCGAGCGAACGCTCTCCCCGATAGGCGATGGCATCTTCAGAATCTGTCCCACTGCCGCAGTCGCGGCCACGCCTCCTAGAAAGTCTCGGCGGTTCATTGTGGTCATCCTCCGGTTATTCGGTGCACCCATCGTGCTGCCGAGTAATGTACATACTTATACTCAGTTCCTCAAGTAGAGAACCATACAGCAAGTCACTCTAATGTAAATATGAGATTCGTCTCAGATGTGCGTCGCCCGCAGTTTCTAGTCAATCCGTTCTTGCAGCAGATTGATTGCTGCCTTCGCCTTCTTTACGAGTGATTGCAGTTCCTCGTCAGTTGTGCTCGACGTCAAATTGAGACTGATGTTAACGCGGCAGGAAATTCCGATAGGGGGCCTACCATCAGACAATTGCGGAAGGAGCGGTTGAACCTTCTCGGCTTGGGGTCTTTCATCGTCAACTAATGCATCAGCGCTATGAGATACCTCTAATGTCCGGTCCCCCCCGGAACGGGCTATGAAGTCGCCCTGCTCATCGGTTAATAAGTATTCGTAGTGCACGAGAAAATCTACAAGCAAACCAAGCCTGTTTGCGTCAGAGGGGTCGGGAGTTGCCTTTATGCCGAATGCTCTAATCAACTGTGATCTATTCAATGTGCTCTGCAGTTGGAATTGCTGTTGGACAGTTTCTCCAAACCACGTTTGGTCGATCACGGATCGAATGTGGCCTTTCGCACTCTCCTCATCCCAGGGCGCCTGCTTGGCGTAATTCGTGACTTCGGGACTCGGTTTGTAGTAGCCATACTTCTCTGCAGTAATAAGTTTCGCTTCAGTTAGAAACGAATTATTTCGGCTCACGATCGTCGGGTGAACGTCAGCCATGACCGCAGCAACATCCTTGTAATTAACGGCCTCTGCCCCTTGCTTGCTGGCTATCACGTATGCCTTAAGGATCTTGGCGATTAACTCTGGGTTGGAGGCGGGCAACGCAAACGTACTCTGCATTTTCGTTGCGGGCTTCTCCACCTTGGGTGGCTTCCTTTCCGCCAGATCCTGGGCTACTTCCTCATTCGGCTGAGGCGGGATGAGTTCTTCCTTCATTTCTTGGTCCATCTCTTACCCCTTTATGGCGAGCGCTCTCCGATAAATAGCCGGAATGATGAATTCGCTAGTAAGGTGGAGGGGCTTGTCGCCTCGCTTTGCTATCGCGCCGACCCTCCAGAAGTCCTGCACTGCCAGGTCGAAATCGAGTTTCTCACGCAGACCTAGTAGGCTCTGAAGGTCCGCCTGGGAGATTTGCCACGAAGTGTGGCCTTGAAGATTTAAGTACTTTTGGTACAACTCTGGAAACGTAGTCAGAAAATCGTTAAGCTTCGCTTGGCTTGCAGCCTCTAGCCCTTTCTCCACGGCATGCTGAGAAACCAGGCCCCTTGCCGGCGGATTTGTGCCCCATCTATTGAATTGAGCCTGACTATTCTTGGCGCCGATTGCGAAGTTCAGTAAATCCCGAGGGATTACGGAACCTCTGCCATCGCGGAGTTGGTCCAGTAGCTGCCGGAACCCGCTAATACTCTGCGGCCACTCAAATACCTGGTCGACAAGTTCCTCCGCGTCACTGAGCTTTAGATCACTAATTCCGTCTCCGGATGATGCAGCTATTCGCAGTGCGAGCATAATCACCAAGTCCTCGGGTTCCCACCTCAGTCTCAAGATAGCGTTCGAGAAATGGTCTTTGTCAACGTAGGTCAACCCCTCGTAGACATCCGATCTGACAAAGAACTTGAATCGAATTTGTCCGAGTGGGTATAGCTCGGAATGCGTCTGCATTAGCGCGCTTAGCAAATCGCTTGAGGTATTCCTGCCGTTTGTTCCGTCGACATCCACCTTGTCGAGTTCGTCAAGGGCAATCCAGAGCGTTCTCGAACCTTTCGCCAGTTCGCGATTGATGCTGGCGAATACCTCGTGGATTTGTAGTGGGTTCAGGGCCAACGGTTGGGAGCTACCGACTTTGACCTCGAGAAGTTTCGCCGGGATCGTCACAGTGGCACCGAGGAGAGTTGGAAACTTCTGCGGGTTGATCTCCCACCGTTCCACGAACTTGAGTAGAAACTCTGCCTCCTTACCTGTGCACGTATCCAATAAAGTGAGCGCTGCGATGCTAGCAAAATAGAACTTCCAGAGGGTTACGTAACTTGGGGGCGCTGCGAGCTTTGAGCGCAACAGATGGTAGTGCTCACGAAGATTGGCGGTAGTCGCAATTAGAAAATTAGGATTCTGGAATTCCGAGATTTCCTGGTCTTTGTCTCTCATCATCAAGAAGATGGCGCTCTTGCCCGCACCTTTTTCGCCGATCACGAGGCATATTTCGGGGTCGCATGCCCGCTCGAAGGCTTGGCTTCGGTAGAAATAACTGGACAGCGACCGCTCATGGTCAGCAGCTCCAGCGCCGAAATCCAGCGAGTTGACCGTGGGAAGTCGGTACATGTCAGCCCCAGAAAGTTGACTACACGAATTTAACACACCCAATCAATTGTAGCACTATTGCTAAACGGAGAGAGCAGGACCAAAGGCGCTGCGTCCGTCATATCACGTCCAGCGCCAGTGCCAGACGAAGTTGTGAAGGATCGCCGCCTCCACTGAAAGTGCCGTGGCCAACAGATAGTGCATCCCCACGACGTGGACGAACAAGGCTAGCAAGGCAAACTGCACCGCTGCTCCCATGGCTCCAACCGCATTGAATTTCAGTCGGCGCATTTGAACCTCTCCAACCGGTAAAGCGCGATGGTGTTACGGACCACAGAGACGGCCAGCACGACTGTCATCGCGACGATCGCGACTGCTCCTGAGACATCGAAGAACCGTGGGTGTGTCGGGATCAGTCGAACGGTCGGCCGGAGTAGGGCGACGACATTTCCCACGCCTAGCAGAATTCGAATCTCAGTGGGGCTGAATTTCCAGTAAGAAAGGCGGAAAGTCCCGAGCGTGTACGTGGCGAGGTAGGCGTTGATGGAGAGAAGGTAGAAGCTGACGAGCAGCCCCGCAGCCACCCACCAATTCATATAGCCTGAGAATCCCAGTCCGGCTATCACAAACAGCGCGCCGAGAGAATCCACAATGTGGTCGACGTAGAAACCATATCGCGGCCTCTGGCACCGGCGCTCTCTCGCGAGCGTACCGTCCAGGCTGTCGCCAAACCAGTTGACCGCTAGCCAGATATTGACAACCAGAAGCGAGGGCGCCCAAAGGCGGGCCAGAGCGTAAGAAGCGCCGGCCAGGATCATCGAGGCAAAACCCAGCACCGTGAGATGGTCCGGCTTGACCCAAGCGGGCAGGCGGCGCGCTAACCAAACCAGGCATCGCTTTTCGACGGTGGCAAGCAGGCTTTGCTGAACGCGTGCCGCGTCCCGGAATCCTTGCGAAATCTGTGAGACAGCTTTCCGCTTTCGAGGTACTGATCGCGGGTTGGGAAGGGCTGTGATTAATTTACACATGCGTGTGTCCTCCTTATTGGGCTCAGACAGTCTGCGTTCCGGGGCCATGTTGCGGCAGGCGAGAAAAGTCATCAATGCACAGCGGGTAATCTCGGACTAAACTCTTTCTGAATTCTCTCTGAAGCGGTAACTCGCTCAAAGGACTGGAAGTTATGGGGCATCTGAACTGTCTTGCGGGGGGCCGCACTTCAAAGGCACGATGGTATAATAGCCGCGAAGTTTGACTTGCCGGGCATTCAGGCACACATGCCTCCACCAGAGCGCCACGCGCGAATCCGCTTTGAATCCTTTGAGCTGGACCTTCAGACACGAGAGCTTCGCAAGAACGGCCGGGTGATCAAGCTTCAGGACCAGCCTGGAAAACTTCTGGCACTGCTGGCCTGCCGCGCCGGTGAGTTGGTAACCCGGGAAGAAATCGAGAAAGCGCTGTGGCGCGAAGATGAGTTTGTGGAGTTCGAGCACGCCGTCAATACGGCCATGCGGAAGATTCGCGTGGCACTCGGAGATGATCTGGAAAGACCACGGTTTATTGAAACCCTTCCGCGCAAGGGCTACCGCTTCATCGCCGTCGTGGAGACTCTTGATGTAACGGCGCCGCAAAACCGTGCCGGCACCGACATCAGCCCTCATCGCGGGGGCCTTCCAAATGAAACTCCAGCGCATGGCCGTTCGACCGATCAAGCGACGGAGAAATTCGCTGAGTTAGAGAGTGCTCTAGAACCAGGCACGGAAGTCGCCGCTTCCCAAGTGGAGACCTCGAGGATGCGGGCTCCTTCAACCGGAGAAACCGAATTTCGCCTGCCGAAGCCGCTGGCACGTGTCCTTTTCCTGGCAGTACAAGCCGGATACTTGGCAATGTATTGCGCCGCACTATACAAAGCTGAGGCTGTAAAGGACGTGCTTGCGGAAGTGTTCGGAGCGCCTGCGTCGATACTTGCCCCATTGGTTCTCATTCTCGCCATGTGCGGCATTGCGGTGCGCCTGTACTTGCTTTCCTCAGTCGGGCTCAGTCATCCGGCCGCGGGGGCAAAGTTCCGGCGGTTATTTCCGGCACTGTTTATTCTTGATACGCTGTGGGCGTTATCGCCGCTGTTATTGGTCCAGAAGATCGGGTACGGTTTATCATTAGGCGCCATTGCGCCGCTGGTGTATCTGCCCTTTTCGCAGCGCACGCTGGTGAAGAGCATTTATAGGTTGGGGAACAAGGAAGAGGGGGCACGGATTGAGGCACGGGCAAAATAAGGCAGGGATTGAGAGGGTTGGCCTTGCGATGTCCCTCTTCGAGGCGAGGGTCGCCTGCACCGGCGTTCTTATCAATCGGCCTGGGACGGGGATCAGTTGAGATGGACCCGAAACGCCATTCGGACCGGCTGAGCCAATGCGCTATAATGGGCGTGCCGGCGAGCGGAGGCGAAGCATGCAGAGAATTCGAAAGAAGATTGTCACAGACGAGGCACAGCGGCCAATTGCAGTGCAGATCGACTACACCGATTGGTTGAAGATCGAGCGGGCTCTCAATCTTTCGCAGCCGGGAGGGGCCACTGATCTCTCACGATACAGCGGCGTCATCACTCTTTCTGAGGAACCGCTGGCATACCAGGCGCGCGTCCGGGGCGAGTGGTTGTGAACAAAGTTCTTGATACGAATGCGATCCTCTACTTCCTCGGCGGCAAAGTGGCGCAGCCCCTCGCTCCGGGGCGGTACTTCGTTTCCGTCATTTCCGAAATGGAGTTGCTTTCCTACACCTCGTTGGATGATGCAGCCTTGGTCGAGATCCACAACTTCCTGTCCGAGGTGACCATGGTTGAGCTTACAGCGGAAATCCGAGAACTCGCTATCGGCTTGCGTCGAAAACACGCGCTCAAACTGCCCGATGCGATCATTGCAGCCACAGCCCTGAGTCTTGAGGCACAACTCGTCACGAACGACACCAAGCTACTGCGCGTGCCTGGCCTGACCTGCCAAAGCCTGGAACTCAAGAACGTGTAGCGTTGCCATTCGCCCACAATCTGTGGTTGACCAGCCCAATTGAAATGAAACTCTCAAACCCTTCCTGGTGATGGCTGATGATTGCCCTCGCCTTCTTCGCCACCACCATCAACTATCTTGACCGGCAAACGCTTTCCGTGGCCGCGCCGGTTCTGATCGACCAGTTCGGCATGAGCCACGCCGCGTATGCGCGTGTCGTGTTCGCGTTCATGCTTGCCTATACGATCGCCAACGGAATTTCCGGACCGCTTTTGGACCGCTTAGGAACACGCCTGGGCTTTGCCTTGACAATGGCTTGGTGGTCTACTGCCAGCATCCTTAACGCTCTGGCGCGCGGACCGCGTTCCTTGGGCGCTTATCAGTTCCTGTTGGGCGCCGGCGAGGCGGGCAACTGGCCGGCATGCGTCAAGGTGGTGGCGGAATGGTTTCCAGCCAAAGAGCGTGCGCTCGCATCCGGCATCTTCAACAGCGGCTCGGCCGCTGGGGCGATCTTGGCGCCGCCCCTGGTAGTCTGGCTATTGCTTCATTCCGGTTGGCGGCAGGCATTTGTCTGGGTGGGAGTTGTCGGCTTTGTGTGGTTGTTGATCTGGTCGCTCGTCTACCACGACTCCCCTCTTCGGGCGAGGAGGGGGCAGGGGGTGGTGGCCGCTAAGTCAAGTTCCTCATCCGATGGATCAACCACCCCCCACCCCCTCCTTACCAAGGAGAGGGGTTCACCTTCAAGTGTGGTTCCACGACCGGTTGTCTCTCCCTGGAAGTTGTTTCGAACGCGTTTTGTTTGGAGTTTCACACTGGCGAAAGTCTTTCTCGATCCTGTGTGGTACTTCTACATCTTCTGGTTTCCGGAATACCTCAAGCGTGCCCGCCATTTCAGTATGGCGTCCATCGGAAAATACGCTTGGATTCCTTTACTGGTCGCTGGGCTGGGGAACATTCTGGGAGGCTGGTTTTCGGGCTGGATACTGAAACGGGGGTATTCACTCAACGTGGCTCGCAAAGGTGCAGTCACGCTTTTTGCGGTGCTCATGGCCAGCGCCATTCCGGCTGTGATAGTGGGCGACGCCCGAACTTCCATCGTCCTCGTCTCAGTGGCTATGCTCGGATATACTGGGTGCGGCTCAATCATGCTGGCTTTCCCCGCCGACGTCTACCCCAAGAACATGGTGGGTTCAATCTGGGGCTTGGCCAGCATGGGTTCAGGTTTCGGGGGCATGGTCTTCGCTCTCCTCACGGGTGTGGTGATTGACCGTTTTTCGTATTTGCCCGTGTTCGTCGGGTTCGGTCTCATGCCGCTCATCTGCACGGCCATTCTCTGGACGCTGCTCGGCCCGATTGCGCCGTTGTCTCGCGCGGTGAATTTCAACTCGGCTTCTTGACGGGTCACTTATGCTGCAAGTCTTGTATGTTTTGTTCTTCTTTTCAGGTGTATCGAGCCTTATCTTTGAAACCGTCTTCACGCGCCTGCTGACTTACACCTTTGGGAATACGGCCTATGCGGTGAGCACCGTTCTCGCGGCTTTTCTGGGAGGATTGGCGCTCGGCGCCCTTTTGATCGGCCGATGGGTGGACCGTCGGCCCCCTTCACTCTTGGTTTATGGCGGGCTCGAATTGCTGGTCGGCGTTTATTGTCTCTTCATCCCAATGCTCTTTGGTTTGATGACCGAATCGTATGTTTTCCTTTTTCATCGTTTCCAGCTTGGCGCGGGCGCGTTGACCATGGTGCGGTTCGGCCTGGCAACTCTCGTCATGCTTTTTCCCACCATGCTGATGGGCGGCACCTTGCCTGCCCTCGCCCGGTATGTGTCCTCAGAATGCCCAGAATTCCAGGTCGAGGTGGACCGACTTTATGCTTGGAACACGTCGGGGGCTGCGCTGGGTGTACTTGCGTCTACGTTTGTACTGACGCCGCTCGGGGGCGTCGCGTGGACCATCCGCATTGCCTGCGCGATCAACTTCCTGATTTTCGCTTCCGTTGTTTCTCGCAGGGAGCGCGCGCTGGAACTTGCTCCCGCTGCACCGGAACTGAACGTCGATCTGTCAATAGAAGAGACGCCTGCCTCGAGCCAAGTCACTGCCGTATTGCTGTTCGGCTCGTTTGTGACTGGGGCAGTCGCTCTGGGATATGAGGTCCTCTGGACGCACGTCTTGGCGTTCACCGTCGGGAACAGCGTCTACGCCTTTGGGACGATGTTGTTCGCGATGCTGTGCGGGTTGGCGTGGGGCGCCAGGATTGTCTCTCGCCATTTTAATCGCCCGCAGGTATGGGGGCGGGCGCTGGCCATTTCACAGGCTGTGGCTGGCATTGCAGTCTTCGTGACGGTTCGATTCTGGGACCGCGTTCCTGACTTTTTTAGACTGGGGCTTTGGAGAGCAGCCCCGATCAGCCTGGTTTTTCTTGTAGTGCTGAGAATCACTCTAGTGATGTGGAGAAATCGTCATCGGCCTGCACCCGCTGCTTTTCGTTGGCTTCGCGTCAACGAACCACTTATCGACTGCTTACTGTTCGGCGTGCTGGCGCTCGGAAGCCACTGGCTTTGGAAGTACGACGCAACTTATTTTATAGCCGAAGAACTGACTCGCTTTGCCTGCGCTTTCTTCCTGTTGATTTGTCCAGCCGTGCTTTTGGGCTTGAGTTTTCCGCTCATACTCAACCTTTACAGTCGCAAAATGCGGCACGCGGGGAAGAGCGTGGGAGGCATCTATTCCGCCAACACCATCGGCGCCATTTTTGGCTCGTTGCTCACGGGTTTCGTCCTGTTGCCGCGGTTGGGTTCGCTGGCCTCGCTTCGTTGCGCCGCCACCGTCAACTTGCTCCTGGCTGTCGCTTTTGGCCTTGTCCTGGTTCCCCTGAAATCGGCCAGAAAACTGGCGCTGATGGCGGCAACCGCTCTCATCGCCGTAATGCTCTGGATTGTTCCGGGGCACTGGGATGCTCGTCGCATGTCGCGCGGTTCGTACGTTTATTTCGGTGGCGGTTTTCCGGCCGACCAGGTGCTCTACCTGCGCGAGGATGTTCAAGGCGGTTTGACTTCCGTGGCGCGTATCGGTCCGGAGAAGATCCTCCTCTCCAACGGTAAATTTCAGGGTAATAACAGTAGTGAAGTGCAGGCGCAGGTTCGTTTCGCGCTCATACCGATCCTCTTCACGCGGGAATTCAAGAGCGCTATGGTGATCGGTTTGGGAACGGGTAGCACGTTGCGAACGATCGCTCAGTTCCCGTTCAAGCGCATCGACGTTGCGGAACTGGCCCCCAGTATCGTAGACGCGTCACGGCGCTGGTTTAAAGACGTCAATGATAGTGTGTTTGACCGCGACCCTCGCGTCCGGCTTTCCATCGCCGATGGGCGCAATTTTCTTCTGCTGTCTCGCGATAACTACGATCTGATCACCATTGAAATCACTTCGATCTGGATCGCCGGCGAGGCCGATTTGTACAACAAGGAATTCTATGGGCTTTGCCGCGCGCACCTTGGGGAGCACGGCGTTCTACAACAATGGGTACAGACCCACCACATGCGAACCCAGGACCTGTTGATAATTTTGAACACCGCGGCCCGGGTCTTTCCGCATGTGGCGTTCTTCCAGGGGCCGGAGCAGGGTGTGCTTGTTGCGTCAGCCTCGCCGCTCGTGTGTGATTACCGTCGAATCGAAGACTTCGACAATGACTTCAGGATTCGGCAGGACTTGGCTTCGATCGGTGTCCCGAGCATGACTTCTTTGTTGGGCGAACTTGCGCTCTACGGCGACTCCATGAACAAAGCCTTGGCTTGTCTGCCGGCGCTGAGCGGCCGCCCCGCTGATTTCGCTTCGACGGATTTCTATCCTTACCTGGAATACCAAACGCCCAAGGGCAATGTTCTCCCGTACGATACTGTCCCTCTGAATCTGAGTTTCCTGCGGCGGTTCAGGCCTTCGTTGCTGCCGCCCGATCTAGCCATAGAGAATCTGCCTTCTCAAAACGAAAGGAACTTGGTGCTAGGTTACATTGCCGAGCGACGCGGGGATCGTGGCGCGGCGCTCGGTTATTTCCGCCAGGTCGGGGGCGCCTCCGAGCCTCTTGCGGAATTGGAAATCATGCGGATTCAGCCCAAGGCTGTCCCGGATTTCGACGATCGAAAACGGATTTCAAAGTAGGCCGGCTCGCAAGGGATTATTGGGCAAAACATATCTGACCGCAGGGATGCGGGTTGCGGCCGGAAGGCGGCTGGATTATGATTTCAATTCTTCCCGCCATTCGAACCTGATGGGACAGTTACCTTGCGCAGAGGAGCATGCTGATGAATCCCGTTCGCAATCGCATTATGATCTTTCTGTTCGCAACAGTGGTTCTGTCGACTGCGGTCTTGTCTGCGCAGACCGGACCGGCGATCGCCCTCGCAGTCGATGCGGCGCAAGCCCCGGAGAAGATTCTTCACACGCGCATGGTGATGCCCGTGCAGCCAGGGCTGCTCACGTTTTACTATCCCAAATGGATTCCGGGCGAGCACGATCCGTCGGGGCCCATCGGAAGTGTGGCGGGGCTGAAATTCATGGTCGACGGCAAGGTAGTTCCGTGGCGTCGCGATCTGGGGGACGTATTCACATTCCACGTGCAGGCCCCCCAAGGCGCACAAAGCCTCGAGATCGATTTTGACTACATCGACTCCGGCGGAGCGTTCGGCGGATCCGCAACAGACAAGCTGGTGGTTGTGAGCTGGAATCAAAACCTACTCTATCCCGCGGGCCTCCCGGCTGCGCAGATTACTTATCATCCGACCCTGCGCTTGCCGGATGGGTGGAAATACGGGACAACTCTCGCGCAAGAGAGCTCCAAAGGCAACGAGGTGACCTTCGCGCCGGTAGCGCTTGACCGGCTGGTCGATTCCCCGGTGATCGCGGGAGAATACTATCGCGCCGTGGACCTGACACCACCCGGCGAGGCGATTCATCACGAGATCGACGTGGTGGCGGACAGCGCGGCGGCGCTTGAGATGAGCCCGGAAGGGCAGAAGGGCCTTACGAATCTGGTGGCGGAGACCGGCAAGCTCTTTGGCACGCGGCACTATCACGGCTATCATTTCCTGCTCACCCTGAGCAACCATGTGGCGCACTTCGGGCTCGAGCACCACGAGTCGAACGACAGCAGGGCGGAGGAACGGGGCGTGGTTTCGCCACAGGGAATGCGCGGAGTGGGTGGCCTGCTCTCGCACGAATTCGTCCACTCCTGGAACGGCAAGTTCCGCCGCCCTGCTGACCTGAGCACCCCCGATTTCGAGACACCGATGAGGGACGACCTGCTTTGGGTGTACGAAGGCCTCACCGACTTTCTGGGCAATCTCCTGGCCACCCGCAGCGGACTCTGGACTGCCGATCAGTACCGTGAAAACCTTGCCACCACGGCCGCAGAACTCGGTCCGGGCCGGCCTGGACGCACCTGGCGGCCGCTGCAGGACACTGCCGACGCAGTTTTCGGCGTGTCGTTTGGCCGGGGCGGTTGGCTCGACTGGCGGCGGGGCGAGGATTATTACGAGGAAGGCGACCTCGTGTGGCTCGAAGTTGCCACTCTCATCCACGACCAAAGCCACGGCCAGAAATCTCTCGAGGATTTTTGCCGTCTCTTCTACGGCGGCCCCAACAACGGCCCTGAACTTAAGACTTACACGTTTCAAGAACTGGTCAGCGCCCTGAACCAAGTTGTGCCTTACGACTGGGCGGGGTTCTTCCATAACCGCCTGAGCTCCACCTCTCCCGTGCCGCCCATGGGCGGGATCGAGGCCGGTGGATGGCGAGTCGACTATTCCGAGAAGCCGCCGGAGGGCGCCGGCCGCGGTCCCGCCGGAGGAACGATGGACGCTGTGTACTCGCTTGGCGTGCGCCTCGGCAATGATGGCGCGGTGCAGGATTCGATGGTCGGCGGCCTCGCCTATCAGGCAGGTATCACCACGGGAATGCGCGTGGTAGCGGTGAACGATCGCGCCTTCACACCCGAACTGTTGCATGAAGCCCTGACCGCCGCCAAGAACAGCTCTCAGCCTGTTCGCTTGCTGGTCTTGAATGACGATTACTACAAGACCTGTACGCTTGATTATCACGGCGGCGAACGCTATCCGCATCTCGTGCGCCAGGAGGGCAAACCTGACCTGCTCGACGACCTCGCCAAGCCTCTGGTGGGGAATAGATAAGTGCGAGCGGATCATCCCTAATTCCGAAGTTGAATTTGAAACTGCCAGACCAACTCGTTGAATCTGAATTGCCGGCCTTGACAACCTCGAGAACGGAACGGGTGTTTGGATTCTTCGGAAGTAACCCCTCACCCGTCCCGCACCGTCTGATGACTACGCCGGCTGCGAGCCACCCTCTCCCCGAGGGAGAGGGCCGTCAACGATGATTGATTTCAACCCTCTCCCTTGGGGAGAGGGTGAGAGTAGCGAGCCGGGTGAGGGGTTTCTTCCCGCAGAGCCTCGCAACTTCGGAATATGGGATTATTCACCGCAGAGACGCTCACGTTACTTCTTTGCCAGTTTCTTTTCCAGTTGGCGGGCTTGAGCGCTCAGTTCGCTCAACTGGCGAAGGTCATCATCAGCGGAAGAGACGGCGCTTTGGATGCGCGTAAGCGCGGCGTCGGTGAAGGGGTTGCTGGTGTTTGAGTCGCGGTTCGAGCCGAGTTGGCCGCTCATGCCGCGGAATTGGCTCGTAATGTCACGGTAGCGGCGCAAGATGGAAGTCAGGAGTGCATCGCGGCGGCTATCCAGGTCCTGGAGTTGCACGATGACCCGGGCGAGGTCGACGGCTCGCGCGGAGGCTGTATTGTTGGTATTATTCAGCTTGACGTTATCCGCTTCTATAGCAGCCAGGCGCTGGCGGGAGGCTTGTGCGTCGGCCTGGGCCGATTCGAGATCCTGTTTCAAAGACCCGAGCTGGGTCTGCCAATCCCCCTTTTCCTGCTGCAGCAGTTCACTCGCGCTCGCGACTGCCTTCTCGCGTTCATCGTTGGAATTTGAGAGCTCCGCCTGGAGGTTCATGATGCTGGCCTGGGCATCGCTCAATTGGCGATCGAGCCGCTCGATCGTAGCATTCCGACTGGCGACTGCGGATTGCCAATTACCAGATTGAACCGGGCTTTCGACTTCAGCAGGAGGTTTTTCAAAATCCCGCTGGCGAACTGCGTCAAACAGTCGATGCAATGAGCGCAAGTCCGTCTCTTGCTGCTGTTCGAGGATCGCAAGCCGCCGCGACTGCCGGACAAGCAGGCCCAGCGCGATAACCAGCGCCACTGACAGTGTCAGCACTACAGCGAATTGTAGATGTTCCCGCCGCATGCTTTCATCCCTCCTTGGGGCGCAAGCGCGTTCGCCACGAAACTCGCAGCTCTTCATCTCCGCACGGAGCGCTCAAGTGAATCAGGATGTTGTAATGAATCCTGGTGGGAAGCGCCAGAGTAAGCCTCCAGGCGTTCGAAATGCGCGCAAACATGGCGGAGATGGCTTCCGGTATCTCCGCTTCCGAGCGGCAAATGGCGCCCTTGCCGCCGGTCGCGTCGGCGAGTGTCTCGAGGCCGTTTTGATACGCGATGTTCAGCCGATCGCGCCGGTAATTCAGATGGACCGCGAAGAGCGGAGCCTGGAGTGAACTCGAGGCCTCGACCAGCTTGGAAACCTTGGCGTTGATGAGCGCCTCGGGGAAGCGCCGGCTGAGATCGTGTGGATCGCTCTCATTGATCACTGGATTTGTGTAGTCGTCGCGGTAGCTGTAAATGCTGCCATCGGTGATGTAGAGGACGGAAACGCGCACGGGAGACCGTCGCATGATGCCATCCGCCAAAGTGAGCGCCGCTTGCGCGGTTTCAAGCAAGTCCGGCTCGGTGCTATTGGACAAGGAGCGGATCGCATCGATCAGGGATTCGCGGCTCGCGCCCGGATCGGCTAACACATGCAGCCCGTCCTGGGTGCGCAAGAGGCCCACCCAGGCGTTGGGAGCAAGTTTGGAGACTTCAGCGATCAGCGCCTGTTTGGCGGCCTCTACGAGCGTTAGATCCCCAGTCAGATCCAACACGACCAGAATTACCTGATCGCTGCCGGGACCCACCTGCGCTCTGACGGGCACTGCCTTGCCGTTGAGCGCGGCTGCAAACTTGGGAGGCAAGGAGCAGTCGTTCGCCTCAACCCAGGCAGGAATCGAGACGTTGGCCGTTTGCGCGTGAAGCGTGCCAACCGCGCAAACGGCGAAAAGAACGGCCAGCACTGCGACGCGGCCCGCTGGCATCGAGGATTTGTCCCGCCAACGCGGAGCAAAGAATCCACCACAGAGAACACAGAGAGCACAGAGCCGTTGCTTTGGTCCCTCTCTGTGATCTCTGTGTCCTCTGTGGTGAGTCATTGTTTTCGGCATCAGAAGCTAAACTTCAGCCCAATCTGGACTACGCGCCCGCCGTGGGAGCCGATGATCTTGCCGGCATCCACATTGGGCGCGCTGAGCGGACCAATATTCGGATCGGGATAATTCCAGTTCGCGTGATTGAGCATGTTGATCGCGGTGGCGCTGAACTCGAGGGCTCGTTCGCCTCCCATGGGCATGCGCTTGGTGACGCTCAGGTCCATGGAATTATAACCCGGGCCCAGCAGGTCCGGCTCGGTGCGCGGCCCGTTCCCGGGGGTGAAGTCCGCCGGCTGATCGAAGGCCGCCGGGTTGTACCACAGGGAGGGCCCCGGATGGGCAACATGCGGATCGACGCCGGGCGCCACATTGACGTTGAGCGTGGGAAGCACGCCTCCCGTGTTGTTGAATTCGGGATGAAGCGCCAACGGCGTTCCGTCGTTCCAGTAGGCCGTTCCGCTCACCGACCAGCCGCTGACGAGCGGCCTCCCCCAGTTTAAGAACGGCAACGGGGGCTCGCCGGACCCGAAAGGCAGGTCATAAACGTAGCTGAGCTGCAAATATTGCGGCGTATTGGAAGAGCAGAGCCCCCAATCGTTGCGCCAGTTGAAAAAGTCCTGGTTCCCGTAGGGTCCTGAGTAATCGTCGAGCTGTTTCGAGAACTCGTAATAAGCAGTGAAGGCGAGGCCAAAGGAGGCGTGCTTCTCGACTCGCACAAAGCCGGAGGCCCGGTCGTAGCGCCCCCAGGGGTAGTGGCCGTAAAGCTCGAATCCTTGAAACTGCGGATAGGGTTGCAAAGAGTCGCGGAATGAAAGATTGTAAAGCGCGTCGCCGTAGCTCAGCGCGGAGGGGTTGATGGCGTTAGGATTGGCGCTCGCGTCGCCCACCAGGAGATCCCGCCCGTTGCTGTAACTCGTACCGACGGAAACCACCATCGAGAGTGGTATTTGGCGCTCGACAGAAAGCGAAGCCGATTGATAGAGGGGCTCGCGTCCGCTGAGGTCGACGAAATCCGCCACCGTATTATCAGCCGCCGACGGGCTAAGATCAGGAAGCGCAGTGGTAAAGGGCGGGACGCCGCCGGTCAAGTCCAGGGCCGGACTGAGTTGGGTGTTTTGCGAGATGAATGTCTGACGCGCGTAAAACCCCTGGGTGCCCCACTGGCCGTTATAGATCGGAATCACTCTATGCGACCGGCCATAAGAGGCGCGGACTACGGTGTTGGCATTTCCGCGCGGGTTCCAGGCCAGGCCCGCACTCCCGTCGAGATCGACATTGGCAGGACGCAACCCCGCCGAAACGTGGTTGAGGCCGGCAAACACGACCGCTCCCCGCATCCAGCAGGAAGGGTCCAGGGCAGAAGGTTCAACCGTGCTCTGGTGATTATACTTCTCCACCCGCGGCGTTCGCCGGCTGTAATTGAGGTTGAGGGTGAGAGTCAGGTTTTTCGAGAGCTCATATTTATCACGGCCTGAGAGGGATTGGTAAGAGTCTCGAAAATAGGAGGGCGACGGCGTGATGGTCCGTTCTGCATAAGCCGGCAGGCCGAGGAGGAAGCTCGCGAACGGATCGCCCGTATCGATAATCCCCGGCAGGCTGGTGATATCCGTACCAAACTGAAAATAACCGGAGGGATAAGCCGGATTGAATGAATTCACCTGGTAGTCGTCCGCCTGAAACGTCAGTTCGAAGGCATGCTTGTTCTTGCGGGCCGAGAGGGCATCCTGAACTTCGAAAGTGTTTCGGGCGTCCCGGGTACTCGGGTAATCGGTGCCCATCGAGAGATAGTTGCTGACGAATTGATAGCTCGGGAAGGGCGACTGCGAGGGATTACCTGACAGCGCCGTGTCCGAAACAGCCGTGAAGCTGAGCGAGTTGACAGTATTGGGATTGGCAGTGAAGACGTAGTCGAGTTCCGTGCGTCGATTCGAGAAATGCTGTTCCGGCGCTGTGGGGCTGGCAATGTTCGGGAAGTATTTCGTGGAGCTGAGAAAGCCGCTCGAGAGGGTGCTTGCCCATGTGGCTCTGTGCCGTTCGCCGAACTGATGTTCGAGCTTGGCGATGATCCCGTCAGCGTTGTCCGTGGCCGGGGCGTTCACGAAATAGTTGTTCTGAAAAAACGGGCCGATGGCGGTATTCGGCAGCGGGTAAAGGCTCAAGGCTTGTTGCACCGCCGGCGCCAGGCGCGCCGCGGGGATGCGGTTTCCGGGGAAGGTGGAACGCAGATACTGAAGATTGCTTGTGGAGACAGGCTGACTGGGATCGTAAGCGGCGTTGGGGACCGTCGCCGAGGGATCGTAGATGGGCAGCAGGTTGCCTGCTTCGTCCACCGTTTGCGAGAAGTCGCCTACGCGTTGCGCGGCCGTGGGCACTGTGTGCAGCGAAGCATGGAAGACGAGCTCACGAACTCCCTCATAGGACATTGTAAAGAACGTGTTTTTGGAGTTCTTGAGCAGGTGCGGAATGATAACCGGCCCCGCCACATTGAATCCGAACTGATTGCGCCGCAGCGGGGACTTGCTCTCGCCGTTCTGCCTTACTTGGTGCGGTATGGCATCGAGAATGTCGTTTCGGAGGTTCTCATAGACGCGCCCGTGCCAGAGCATTTTCGCCCCATGAATCTTTTGCGCAGCCACTGGGCTGCCCGGCCGCATACCCATATCTCGGGTCAGGACCTTAAACTCGTCAGCGGCGCGGGCAAGTGGAGGGGCCTGTGGTGAGGACAATTTGCCCTCCTGAGAGGCAACAGCGGGGGTACCTGCGGCGAGCACAGCAAGACAAAGGGACAAAAGTGCGCAGATGTACGTCTTCATTTCCGAATGACCGCACGTACAGGATATAAGAATATATACCCCGACGTCTTACCTAGCAACCTTCGTGCCGTAGTTCCCAGAAATTCCTCGATTTCTGGATATTACAAGTTGGGGCGAGCCGTGGAGATATCTCGCCGCGCCCACGCTGACAGTCGGCATGGGTCTTCCTGCAGTCAGTTGGGCGGGGGCTGGGGCGAATCCGAGAGTTGCCTAGCTGGCTACGTGTCACGTTTTCGGCGTCGCCGCAGGACTCGCAGGCGCTGACTTCGTTTTCCAAAAACGTGCTGTTTTTTGCTCCAGTTGGGTTCAAAATGCCGCTAATTTGCGCTCAAAATGCGCATAATTCGCAGCATTCAAAAAAGTGACATCCTTTGTTTTCAAGTACTTCCTAGCTTCGTTCCCACTATTTTTCATTTCTCATAGCATTCGGCATTTCCCTCACGCCGAGGATCATTCCGTCTTGAGCCGCGCCTCGACGTTCCGAGGTCTTGCCTAGAACAATATGTCCATGATATGACCACAGTTATAGGCTATCATAGAGGCTTGGACCTGTCAAGTGGAAAACGTGAATGGAGGTCGAATTGCCCGAACCTTTCCGCCGTGCTTTGGCCGGTGACCGCCAGGCTGGCAGCCTCTGCTCGACTGGACTGCCCCTTCGCCATCCTAGGCGAAGGCGCCTTGGAGTGCGGTAGCGCCAGCTACCGCCGTTCGCGCGGATTCTAGGGCGGCAGCCCCGCTGCCGCACTCCATGAACTTCTGCGCATTTTCACGGTTTCCGGGTGTCCGTCAGTAGTAAGGAGGGAATTACTGCGTCGAATAATACCCGTCTCTTGCCTGCACGATCAGGTCTTTTTGTTTGGTTGTCAGGTGGATCTTGTGGTAGCCCGCTCCGGCGTCCGGCGGGTTAGGGGTGTAGCCAAGGTTGTACTGATTGCGCAATTCGTCTTGAATCTGGGTGTAAATCTGCTCGATCGGCAGCTTTTTCGAGACTTCGAAGAGGCGGCCGCCCGTTTGCTTGGAAATCTGATCGAGGATCTTCTTGCCGTCGGGGCGCTCCTGTTGCGGGTATCGGCCGGGCCAACCGCCCCCGCGCCTGCCCATCCCGCCCATGCCGCGGCCGCCGTAACCACCCCCATAAGGGTGCTCGTCCGCAAAGAGAATCGAATAGACCAGGGTATTGGCGCGCTGGGCCGCCTCGACGGCGCTGGCCAGGGTTTCCTTGCTGCCGCGATCGACTCCGTCTGAGAGCACAATCAGCGCCTTGCGGCCTTGCTGCTTTCCCATTAATTCGTTCGACGCCAGGAAGACCGCATCGTAGAGGTGGGTGCCCCCACCCCCGCCGCCATGCCTGCCGGAGCCTGGGGATGAGCCGGGCGAGTTCCCCGAATCGCCTCCGCCCTCCTGGTCAAAGCGGTGAAGTTGCGGAGACTGAATCAACGCCAGCGCCGCCTCCAACTTCTGGCGGGAAGAAGTGAGATCCTGGAGAAGTTCGACCTCGCGGTCGAAGTGAATCAGGAAAGCCTTGTCCTTGTCGACGCGCAGCACCTGGTCCAGGAAAGTCGAGCTGGCGCTGCACTCCTGGTCGAGCACGCGCCTTTGGCTGCCGCTCGTATCCACGAGCAAGCCGAGCGTCAGAGGAAGGTCAGATTCACGCGAAAAATAGCCGATCGTCTGAGGGCGGCCGTCTTCCTCCAACTCGAAATCATCCTTGGTCAGGTTGCGCACGATTTCTCCGTGTTTGTTGCGTACGCTGCCGAGAACGTTGACCACCTTGACGTTGACTGAGATTTTGGGCGGAGCCGGGGTTTGTTGCTGGCTAGACTGCTGGCCCTGGGGCTGAACCTGTTGGGGCTGCTGGGACCCGGCTGGCGATGACAAGCAAGTCAGGAAGAGAAAAAACCAGAGCCCTTGCCAGGCACATACTCGGACGCCTAAGCCAACGCTCCAGCCTTCCGCGGCCCCTCCATCCCAGTTCGCACTGTCCGCCACGAGTTGCTTCGAAACCTCCATGCTCATCAATAGTATTCCCGCGCCATAAAGAAAAGTTCCTGTTTCTTCGCGGATTCAGGCTCCCGTTGGAAAACAAACAGATGCAGATTCCTCGCTCCACTCGGAATGACATGGAACCTGTGAAAAAATCGATGGCGGTCATCCTGAGAGAGTGTGACTTTTTTGAATATGACCGAAAAGTGGCGCTGATAACAAAGGAGTTAAGTGCCCTTAAACGGTCAAAAAACCAAAAAAATCACAAGCTCTGAGCGAAGCGAAGGATCCCGGCAGTTTCTTGTGGTTCATCGATTTATGAACAACTGCAGAGATCCTTCGCTGCGCTCAGGATGACACTTCCGAATTTCTTCACACCTTCATGGCCCGTCGGTTATTTCACACCTTCGAACTCTTACCACTCGATACGGCGGCAAAGCCGCATTCGCCAAGCTAGTCCGGGGCATCCGACGATTCTTTCCCCAACCGATGTGTGAAACCTCGCAGTGAGCTCGCGTGCCGACGGCCTGCCTTGGCGCCGAACTCATCGACCCTTTTCAAAACCCGGGGTCAGCGATTTAATGTTCTAGTTTCAATGGCTTAGCTGACTTCGGCTTCTCGTCGTGGTGTTCATCGCACGGCCTGCGCCGGTCGCGACAGGTCCGGCAACTGCTGTCTCGCGCACCTCGTTTCTATTCCCGCCCTGTTTGGGCCTTCCCAAACAGCATCTCGACGCCGTTCAACTCCCGCCCGCAAGCTCTTCTCAGACAAAACTCTACCCGCCGGCGCCCGCAGGCGGCACTGTGCGAAGTTCCTGCTCAACCCGCGGTCTGAGTTGACATCCGTCTTTGATGGTGTTACATGTGCACGGAGCGTTGAGGGAGGTCCAAATCCGATGAATAGTCGACGAGAATTTCTGAAATCATCCGCGGGACTTGCGGCCGCTGTTGCGGCGCGGCCTTTTTCGGGCGGCGCGCAGGAGACCGCAACTCCCGTCCTTCCCAAGGTCCATTTCGGCCGGTACCAGATCAGCCGCTTGCTGGTTGGCTGCAATCAGTTCTATGGCTACTCCCATTTCAACTCGTTGCTTGACCAACTCATGCGCGAGTGGAATACGCCGGAGCGCGTTTGCGAGACCCTCCGCCAGTGTGAACTGAACGGCATCAATGCATACCAATACGGCCACAACGATCGGGCGCTTTCCGATCTGCAGAAACATCGTGCGAGCGGAGGCGAGATGCTTCTGGTTGCTACAGAGACCACAACCGATCCCGTGGAAGAATCCGTGAAGCGCATCCAGCCTATCGCCCTCTACCACCATGGCGAAAGGACGGACGTTCTTTTTCGCGCGGGAAAGATGGATCAGGTGCGCGAGTACACGAAGAAAGTGCGCCAGACGGGAGTGCTGGTGGGGATTGGAACCCACAAGTCAGAGGTTGTCGAATACGTTGAAGAACGCGGGTGGGATGTCGACTTCTACATGCTCTGCGCCTACAACCGCACTCGAACCCCCGAGGAACTTCGGAAGCTGCTGGGCGTTGTGCCGGAGCCTTCCTCGGAAGTCTATCTCGAATCCGATCCACCCGTGGCGTACCGCGTCGCCCGGCAGACGTCAAAAACCTGCTTCCTGTTTAAGATTCTGGCTGCCGGCCGCCGGACGCGCTCGCCGCAAAGCATCGATGAAGCGTTCGCAACCGCATTGGCAGACATCAAACCTCAAGACTGTATCGTGGTTGGAATGTACCCGCGCTATAAAGACGAGGTGAAGGAGAATTGCGACCGCGTGCGGCAGATCTTGAACTCGCGATTGCCGTTGGGCCTTCAAAAAGCGGCGTGAGCGTCTGTGCGAAAACCTGGTTTTGGCTGTCATTCCGAGCCCTTCGCTGTCATCCTGAGCCCTTCGCTTGTCATTCTGAGTCCTTCGCCTGTCATTCTGAGCGGAGCGAAGAATCTCGCTCTGCCGCTCAGGGTAAACTCCGCGAGGAATCTCGCTCTGAATGTTTTCAAGGCAGTGCGAGATTCCTCGTCGCCGCAGGCTCCTCGGAATGACACGAAAACCGAGTTCTCACGCAGATTCTCACGCCGTAGGCAGTTCGCCGCCGCTCAGCGGGCTCACTTCTTCAGCTAAGGCGCAAGGAGTTCGTGATACCTTCCCAGCCAATAGGGCGGAAGGAAAAAGGCTCCGTCGTCCTCAGTCCGGCCCTCGGAGTTGCAATCCAATTGGAAGGGGTTCCCGTTCCATTTCATCATGCAGCGCTCGTTGGGTGGGATGGCTCGACGGGCTTGCTCGTCGCTAAAACGATCCGGGCTCGGCGCGCGCGGCAAATCGATGCGTTGGGAATTCTTCACGGTCCAGTCGATAGTTTCCAATGGAATCCTCTCCAGCGTTTCAACTGCCTCGCGCGGGTCGTATTCTCTCGCGCCCGTACCTGCGGCATAAATAAAGTTCCACAGCGGATTTTGTTCCGCTTCGCAGGCCCGCCAATAGTTTTTGAGGGCGGCCTGGAACTGACCGCGCAACGCCGGATCATCCTCGTAGCTGAGCAGGGGATAAAACGAAAGGAAGGCCAGTTCCTCATCCGAGAAATTAATCTCGTTCCTCTCGGCGATTCGCATCACGTTTTCAAGATAACCTTGCTTGCGGATAAGCCGATGATAAGCGGTTAAGAATCGCTCTTCGCCGGTGATGTGGTAAGCGACCCGCAGGTGTGAAAGCAGTTCGAGAGAATTGAGCGCCGCGTCCTCCTTGCCTTCCGCGCTTTGGAAATAGGCTGGAGAATACCTCCCCCACGTGGTCACGCGTCCGCCCGGACCCACAAGTTGTAAGCCATGCTCCAGAAGATGCGCCGCAATTCGCCCTGCCGCGCCACGGATCGCCGCGCGCAGCGGATCGTCGGGCAGCAGGTCATAGGCGACCGCGTAGGCGAAGAAGTGTCCTACCAGTTCGTCTGAACTCGTGTCGCCCTTCCACTCCCATTGGCCGTCCGCGGTCCAGTGCCATTCGCCATCCGGCGCGCGGTAATCGCCGCGATGGATCAGGGCACGAGCAGGAAATCCCGAGATTCCCGTAATCGACTCGAGCCGCAGCAGCGCTTCGAGCGAAATCCGCGCGTGGTTAAGTGCCTCTGGCGAACGGGTCACGGCAAAACGAAAGCACTCCGAGGCCACATAGATCGCGGTCCACAGGCCATCGTTGTCGCTGGGCGCCATCCGGAACGACGATGTATCTCCAGGGAGCAGCAAATCGCAATCGGCGGTGTAACCGTAGCGATTGTGCCGCTTCTGCAAGCGCTCAATAAACAGCCCGCTCTTGCGTTCGAGGTCGAACGGCTGAAATTCGATTCGGGAAATTCCGCCTTCTGTGCGTATCCAAGCGCCGTCCTTTTCAGGTACAATCTGCATAACACGGTTGTCGCTGAGATAACGCTCGCCCCAGAAATAGAACCATCGTTCGCCGGGAGGGGCGTCGGGCACGAAGCACACTAGACCCTGGGATGTGGCGAGCCACAGTTTGCCATCCGCTCCAAGACCCATCCCCGTCAATGGCAGGATGGGCAGCCCGTCTTTCCCCGTCCATATTCTCTTCTTGCCGGAAGGGTCTACTTCCACAAGGCCGGTTGATGAGGCTTGCCAGAGCCTCTGTTGTGCGTCTCGAACTTGTGTCTTGGGTTGACCAGCAAGGGCGTCGCGAATAGGCGCAGGTATATTCGCATCGCCGGACGTGAAGCGAGTGCATACGATCTGCTGGTAAGTGTGGCGCGCCACCGTCTGCCCTGCACAGGTAAACACCATGAGCAGCACGACACAAGGCACGGCGCACAAGAATCGTGACCAGCGGCGCAAAAAGGTTGACGATAACACGGATCTCCAAGCTAACACGATCTACAGAAAACTTCATTTACTTCGGGATCATCTCGATCGTCCCGGTTCACGTCCCGACCAATCAAGGTCAGCGAGTAGCGCAGAGGTACGCGTTCTTTGCGTTCCTCTGCGGCTTTCGTCGCACGTTCAGTGGTCCTTGGCCGACTCCGTAATCGCAGAAGAACCGCGGAGGAGGGCCGACTGCGCCCACCTCCGCGCTACCCGCTCTTCAATGTCGGTTGATCATGTGAATCAGGAATGCAAAACCTATTCCACCCAGGGCCAGCGTCAACAGAACAAGGCCGAGGATCGGTTCGGAAATGACGGCTGCTATCATGACGACGAAAACCAGGAACCCCAAACCCGACCATGAGTTTAGCTTCGACTCCCAATCTGCTTGCTCCTGGGTTCTGGGCCTCTTGTCCCCCAACGAATAGAAAAAGAGCCAGCAGACCATAACGAGTACCTCTGCAACCATGAAAGCATGGGTAACAACGGCGTGTGGCCGGGTCACAGATGACCACACGCAAATCCCAAATCCCACAAGCACCACCAGCGAGAGTCTCAGAAACCACGGCCTCGGGCGGGAACCAACCCAGGACAAAGGCTCATCACCGTGAAACTTCGCATCGAGGCCGAGAGCTTCCGCATTCCTTAGGAATACCCTCGCCGGTTGGTCTTCCCCGAGGTCAAAAGAGATAACAACAACTCTGCCCTTCATGAGTCGGCGGACAGCGGCATCCGCCTCGCTCCGATCCATCCCTGCTTCCTTAATAAGCAACTCCTTGAGCGGTTCTTCAGGGGGGATTTGATGGCCGTGTTGCGCGAGCTTCAGTCTGACGGCTGGCATTGCTCTTCACACTGTGGTTCCGCTCGGCCCAGTCAATCAAGTCCCGAAGGAAGTCCTGGGCAGGGGGTGGTATCTGTCGTGCCAATATTACGCCTCCATGATTCCGCTCTGCAACGCGCACTCTGACCGCTCCTGCTGCGGCACAAAGATCGCCCCCCTCCGTAGCGAGTAGCGCAGAGGTACGCGTCCTTTGCGTTCCTCTGCGGCTTTCTTCGCACGTTCAGTGGTCCTTGGCCGACTCCATAATCGCAGAAGAACCGCGGAGGAGGGCCGACTGCGCCCACCTCCGCGCTACCCCCGCCTGCAGGTCGCAGGTGCCATAGTTTCGGTGCTGAGCGTCAATTCCAACCCTTCCCAATTCTTCCCGCGAGTGATATTCTCGTCACCTTTAATTTGGAAGGAGGAAACGCCGATGCGTCGTCGAGCTTCAGGAAGTAATTCACACATGAACAGGCTTGGTTTCGCACTCACACTGATTTTCTTTATCGCCGGCGGCCATGCCGCGTTGGCTCAGTCCACTTCAGCACCGGCCTCCGGCGGTCCGCTGTTTCTCAGGGATGGCTGGGCGATTCAATCCTCGGCCGTGGTTTCAGCTCCGGCTGCAGTGGTTTCAACACACGCCTATACGCCTTCCGGCTGGTACCGAGCGAGTGTGCCCTCGACGGTCATTGCCGCGCTCGTCCGCCAGCACGTTTTCGAAGGCCCTTACGTGGGGGAAAACCTGCGAAAGATTCCGGGAACCACCTATCCCGTGGGCACGAACTTCTCGAGCGTCCCCATGCCGCCCGGCAGCCCCTTCCTCGTCCCCTGGTGGTTTCGCACCGAGTTCCAAGTGCCGCAGGAGTTTGCCGGGAAGACTGTCTGGCTGCATTTCAGCGGCATCAACTATCGTGCCGGAGTGTGGCTGAACGGTCAGCAAATCGCCTCGCCAGACAAGATGGTCGGCGCGTGGCGGGTCTTTGAATTCGACGTGACCCGCTACGTCACTCCCGGCCAGACGGCGACGCTCGCCGTGGAAGTTTCCCCGCCTCAGCCGGACGACCTCGCGATCACCTTCGTGGATTGGAACCCGCTGCCCGCCGACAAGGACATGGGAATCTGGCGTGAAGTGTGCCTTGCCACGAGCGGACCTGTAAGCCTGCGCTACCCGCAGGTGATCTCGAAGTTGAATCTGCCCTCCCTCGACAAGGCTCAACTGACCGTCACTGCCGAGCTTCATAACGCCTCGGACCAGGCTGTCGGAGGCACCCTGAAAGGCAAGATCGAGAGCTCGGAATTCTCAACACCCGTCTCGCTCGAGGCCAAAGAAACCAAGGTGGTGAGCTTCTCACCTGACCGCTTCCCGCAATTAGCCGTCGAGCACCCGCGGATCTGGTGGCCATACAATCTGGGGCCGCAAAACCTTTACCAACTCGATCTCAGTTTCGAAACCAGCGGCCAGGTTTCCGATGCCCGGTCGCTAACGTTCGGCATTCGGGAGATCACCGCGGACCTTGATTCCCAGGATCACCGCCTGTTCAAAATCAACGGCAAGAATATTCTGATTCGCGGCGCGGGCTACACATTCGACATGCTGCTGCGCGCCGACCCGGTGCACCAGAGGGCGGAACTCGAATACGTCAAAGACATGCATCTGAACACGGTGCGCCTCGAAGGCAAGCTCGAAGACGAGAACTTTCTCGACATCTGCGACCGCGAGGGCATCCTGGTTCTGGCCGGCTGGTGCTGCTGCGACCATTGGGAGCGTTGGCGCGACTGGAAGAGCGAGGACTTCGTGGTTTCCGCCGAATCCCTGAAAGACCAGATTCGCCGCCTGCGCAGCCATCCGTGCCTGCTCGACTGGCTGAATGGCAGCGACAACCCGCCCGTGGAAAAAGTCGAGCAGACCTACATCCAGATTCTGAAGGAATACAACTGGCCGAATCCCTATCAGTCTTCCGCCACTGCCAAACCCACCAGCGTGACGGGCAAGACCGGCCTCAAGATGACCGGGCCTTATGAATACGTTGCGCCCTCCTACTGGCTGCTCGATAAGGAACGCGGCGGCGCGCATGGATTCAACACCGAAACCAGCCCAGGACCCGCGGTTCCCCCGGTTGAGAGCTTGAAGCGCATGCTGCCCTCGGATTCCCTCTGGCCCATCAACAGCACCTGGGGCTTCCACGCCGGCGGCGGAGCGTTCCGCGACGTACATGTGTTCACGGAGGCCCTCAATAACCGTTACGGACAAGCCACCGGCCTCGAAGATTACGCCCTGAAGGCCCAGGTGCTGGCCTACGAGGGCGAGCGAGCCATGTTCGAAGCCTATGGCCGCAACAAGTACACCTCGACCGGCGTCATCCAGTGGATGCTCGACAATTCCTGGCCTTCCCTGATTTGGCACCTGTACGATTACTACCTGCGGCCCGGCGGCTCCTACTTCGGCGCGAAGAAGGGCTGCGAATACCTTCACGTTCAATACTCGTACGACGACCAGTCGATTGTGGTGGTGAATTCCTACTATCAGGCCTTCCCGGGGATGAAAGTTTCCGCCAAGGTCTACAACCTCGATATGTCGACGAAGTTCTCGAAGGACGCGACACTCGACGTTCAACCGGACAGCACCAACAAAGTGTTTACCCTTCCAGCCATCGCGGATCTTTCGAAGACTTACTTCCTGCGCCTCGATTTGAAAGACGCGTCGGGCAAGAACGTCAGTGGCAACTTCTACTGGCTTTCGACCCAGCCGGATGTGCTCGACTGGGACCGTTCGACTTGGTATTACACTCCCACCAAGACGTTCGCCGACCTGACAGCGCTTCAGAGTCTGCCCAAAGTGGACGTGCGGGCGACGGCGCAGTCCGAAATGAACGGCGAAGAAGGCGTCACGCGGCTCAGCGTCGAGAACCCCAGCCACGACCTGGCGTTCTTCGTTCACTTCAAAGTCGTCGCCGAGGGCGCACGCTTCGGTTTTGAGGAAGAGGGCGGGCGGGGTGATGACGAAGTCCTGCCCATTCTGTGGTCAGACAACTATATATCGCTCGTGCCGGGCGAGAAGCGCGAGATCACCGCATCCTACGCCAAGCGCCGCCTGCGCTCCGGCAAGCCGGTGGTGAAAATCGACGGCTGGAATGTGGTGCCCAAAACGCTTTAACCACCGGTCGCAATCTGGGAATGGTGAATAGTGAATGGTGAATTGTAAATTCTAAATTATAAAGTGTGGAATCGGGGACAGCGAAATCTATTTGCTATTGCTATATCTATTATCTCATAACTTATAATTTAGAACCTTCTCTCTTTGGTTCTGCCGGTAACTGCGCTCCATGCCAGCAGGCCACGACCCAGACTGTCGTACCCTCGCGACGGTAGAAGAAGCGATAGGGCGTAACAATTACTTCACGAAAAGGGAGATCTGGAAATTCCGGAATAAGGCGGCCGGACTCCGGAAACTTCGATAGCCGGCGCAATACGCGCTCCGCTTTCTTCCGGAACCGAACTGCCGCCCGGGGATTATCCGGCGCGATATACGATATGGCGCTGAGGAATTGGATACGCCCGGATGGCGTGAACTGGACTTTCACTTTGGCCCACCGGCGAGCAGGTTATCCGCTTCCGCCAGGACTTCGTCGAGGTCGAAGCCCCTGCCAGCCTTAATCTCTTGCTCGCCTCGCGCCAGAAGCTGGAGGATGTGGCGCTCCTGCTCGCTGCGCTCGTAGGCCTCCAAACTAAGAAGAACCGCAGCAGCCCTGCCCCGTTGCGTGATGACGACAGGCTGCCGCGAAGATTTGACGCGCTTCAAAGCCGCAGCGGCGTCTTGTCGCAAGTCGGTGATCGGAATGATGTCCGGGACGCTGACCATAGAAAGAACCTCCAGACGTATTCTTAAGCGTACCTTCAATCATCCTTACGTGTCAACAGTTTTGGCGCACCCGAGTTCAGGAGTCAGACACCACACTCGCTCTCCGTGGCTGGCGCAGAGCGCAGCTCTGCGTGAGTCAGCGCAGAGCCGGCGGGCTCTTTCTTGAGACCCCGGTGCGGGACACTACACACCCCTCCGCTCCGTTTTGCGATGGCCCGTCAGTTTGGACTGCCCAATGGCGCGCCGCGGAGTTTGACGGCGCCATGTTGGAATGCTAGTGTAGTACCTGGAACGCGGGGACGGTGCCTGCTGCCGCAGCGTAGCATTCTTTCGGCGAGCACCGGGGGGCGAAGGCCACGGGGATCGGCTAGCAACCAGTTATGGCAAACGATCAGAATCATTTCGAATTTACGGGCCTGATCTTCAAAGATGGCAATTCTTTTGTGTCACTCTGCCTGGAGGTCGACGTCGCCTCGCAGGGACGCACCGTGCGCGAAGCCAAGAAGATGCTTGCAGAAGCTGTCACGCTGTACCTCGAGACTTGTTTGGAGAATGGCATTCCCCATTTGCGGCCGGTGCCGAGTGAAGATGACCCGCGTGTGAGTCAACCGGAAAGCGTTGTCGAGCATTTTCCTCTCAAAGTAGATTTCAAGGTTCACGCCTTTGCCTGAGCTGCCCGTCGTTCGACCGAAAAGACTCGTCGCTGGGCTCAAACGGTTGGGCTTCTACGAAGTGCGTCAAAAGGGAAGCCACCTGTAATTAAAACGCGGCAATCTGCTGGTAACAGTCCCCATCCACACCTCCGACCTCAGCCATCCAGTACTTCGCTCAATCCTCCGCCAAGCACGGATCAGAGTGGAAGATCTTCGTGCTGTCCTTTGAGTCCTGGCGTCCTCTCGGGCACCCGCAATCGGACTCAAATCAAAGTGCCTAAAGGGTGTAAGATGACCATTGGTGGACAAAATCGTTCAAAAGCAGCTTCAGGATTTCGAACCAGGGACTAAGCAGAATCGACGAGTTGAACTCCCTGATCCCTGACTTCTGAATCCTGAATCCTCACGGGAGGTGCGGGCTTGGCAGAAACGGCGAAGTACGACATTTCGATTATTGGCAGCGGGCCGGGCGGCTACGTAGCGGCGATTCGCGCCGGCCAATTGGGGCTCAAGACCCTGGTGGTCGAGAAGGACGATAAACTGGGCGGAACGTGTTTGCACGTGGGCTGCATTCCGACCAAAGACCTTCTTCTCAATGCCGACGTTTACGACTACTTCAAGAACGGCAAGGAATTCGGAATCGTTGCGAAGGAATTCTCGATTGACTGGGCGGCTATCCAGGCGCGCAAAACGAAGATAGTGACGAAGCTTTCGAAGGGCATCGAGTTTCTCTTCAAGAAGAACAAAGTGGAGACGATTCAAGGTTACGGCCGTCTTGCCGGCCCGGGGCGAATCACCGTGACCGACGCCAAAGGGCAGAAGCGGGAGATCCAAGCGGCGAAAGTTGTGCTGGCCATGGGCTCCGAGGCCAAAACCTTTCCAGGCTTCGAGCCGGACGGGAAGACGATCCTGACCAACAAGGAAATCTTGGCGCTGAACGCGCTGCCCAAGTCGATGGTGATCATGGGAGCCGGGGCCGTGGGGGTGGAGTTCGCATCCATCTTCCAACGCTTCGGGGTCAAGGTCACGATTCTGGAAATGCTGCCGCGCGCCGTTCCGCTCGAGGATGAGGAGATTTCCGCCGAACTCGAGAAGTCATTCCGCCACCAGGGCATCGGGCTCGAGACGCAGGCCAAGGTTGAGAAAGCCGCCAAAACGGCAAACGGCGTCTCCGTCTCCTACACCCGAGCGGACGGGAAGTCTCAGACCATCGACGCTGAAACCCTGTTGGTGGCCGTGGGGCGCTCGCCCAATACCCCGAACGTTGGCCTGGAGGGAACCCGGGCCAAGTTGGAGCGCGGATTTGTGAAAGTCGATCCCTACATGCAAACCGATGAGCCGGGCCTTTACGCCATTGGCGACATCGTGGCCAATAGCCCCTTGCTGGCGCACGTGGGTTCAAGGGAAGGAATCGTCGCGGTCACGCACGCGACTGGGTCAGCAGCGTGGGGATGACGGAACGCCAGGCGCGCGAGAAGGGCCACAAGGTTCGCATCGGCAAGTTCCCCTTTGCGGGCAACAGTAAGGCCACCATCCTGGGCGCTCGCGAGGGCTTTGTAAAAATCGTCAGCGATGAGAAGTACGGCGAAATCCTGGGCGTCCACATGATCGGGCCGCGGGTGACGGAGATGATCGCCGAAGCTGTGGTGGCCATGCGCCTCGAGGGCACGGTCGAGGACCTCGCTTATGCCATCCACCCGCACCCCACCCTCACCGAGGCCGTGATGGAAGCCGCCCACGCCGCGCACGACTGGCCCATTCATATCTGAAAGGGCTTAGGGGCCTGGGGGCTGGAGGCTAGGGCTAGGGGCTGGCGATTGACTCTAAGCCCTCTCCCCCTTGGGGGAGAGGGTGGCTCGCAGCCGGCGCTTTCTTCAGCCGGTGCGGGCCGGGTGAGGGGGTCGCAGCACCGCTTAAAAGCCGATAAACAGGGCCCAGAACAAATAATGAACTGCCACGTCGAACACCCCGGCTTGGTCGAGTACGCCGACGGCCTGTGTCTTCAGCGCGAGCGTGTCGCGGCGCGCAAGGCCGGCCTGATTCCGGACACTCTCCTCCTTCTCGAGCATCCCCACGTTTACACGCTGGGGCGGAATGCCAAGAAGGACAACATCCTCCTCTCGACCGAACAGCTCGCGGCGCGCGGTGTGCAAGTATTCGAGATCGACCGCGGCGGTGACGTAACTTACCACGGGCCCGGCCAGTTGGTGGGCTATCCAATTCTGGACCTTACGCAGCATCGCCGGGATATCGCCTGGTATATGCGTTCCCTCGAAGAAGTCTTGATCGGAGTGGCGCGGGACTACGGAATCCTGGCTGGACGCCTCGCCGACGCCCCAGGAGTGTGGGTGGGAAATGACAAGCTGGCGGCGATGGGCGTCCACGTTTCCCGCTGGGTCACTTCCCACGGCTTCGCGTTCAATGTCAAAACCGATTTGCGCTATTTCGAGTGGATCGTTCCCTGCGGGCTGCGCGATAAAGGCGTCACCTCGCTCGAGAAGCTATTGGGCCGGCGGGCGGAGATGGATGAGGTTGCCTCGAAGGTGATCCGCCAGTTTGGGACGGTCTTCGATTTGGAGATGGTCGAGAAAGTTGAGAGTCGAGAGTCGAAAGTCGAAAGGTGAAAATACAATGCGGGTAACCGCCCTCTCCCTTGGGGAGAGGGTGGACCGCGACGGCGCTTTCACCAGCCGTCGCGGGCCGGGTGAGGGGTCACTACCTTCTGCTTACTGCCCACTTTCGGGGACCGATGAGAAACTCGACGATCGCAAAAAACTCGAAGCCCCGACGTGCGCCGGATGCCGCCACGCTTGAGCGCATGCTGTACTACCTGAAGCTCACGCGGGAGGCGGAGGCGAGGATCGAGCAGGTGCTCTATCGCCAGGGCAAGATCGTGGGAGGGGTGTACATCGGGCGCGGGCAGGAAGCCATTGGCGTGGGCTCGGCGTTGCAGTTGATCGACGGCGACGTGGTGCTGCCCAGCCACCGGGATTTCTCTTCTTTCCTGATTCGCGGCTTCTCGCTTGCTGACATGTTTGCCAACTGGATGGGGCGGGCCGACACGCCCACCCGCGGTCGCGACAATACCCTGCACATTGGCAATATGGAACTAGGTATTATCCCCATCATTTCACCGTTGGGCGGAACTTGTCCGGTGGCTTGTGGGGTGGCGATGGTGCTGAAATGGCGCAAACAGGGCAACGTCGCGCTGGTCCATCTGGGCGAGGGCACGACCAGCGTGGGGCAAGTCCACGAAGCGATGAACATGGCGGGGGTGATGAAGCTGCCGGTGATTTTCATCGTCAATAACAACGGCTATGCTTTCTCGACGCCCGTGGAAAAGCAGTTTCCGATCAAGAACCTGTCGGCGCGCGGCCCCGCGTACGGCATGCCCGGCAAGACCATTGACGGAAACGATGTGCTGGTTGTTTATCGCGCCGTGGGGGAAGCCATCGCGCGGGCGCGGCGGGGAGCGGGACCGAGCTTCCTCGAGTGCAAGACGTTTCGCATGACAGGACATTCGGCTCACGACGCCGCAGAATATGTACCGGCTCGCCTATTGCAGTCATGGGCAAAGAAAGATCCCATCCAAAGGCTTGAAAAGCATCTTCTCTCGAAAAGGATCATGACAAGACAGGGGATTGCCGATCTCGATCGCCGCATCCAGAAAGAGATCGACGCGGCCGTCGCCGATGCCGAGGCGCGTCCGTTGCCGCAAGCTGAATCGGCCTTGGAGGGCGTGTACTGCGGGCAGGGTTGCTGGTGGGAGACGGGCAGGAGTCAGGAATCAGGCGATAGAAGTGAGGAGTCGGGAGTCAGAAGGAAGACATAAGAAGTAAATTGAAGCGGGGAAAGGACTCCTGCCCTGAGTCAGAAGTTCGTTAACAAGGTCTTCTCATGTGCGCCTGTTTTTCGGAGCCCCTCGGGGGCGGCATAGAGTAGCCCAGGGCGTAAGCCCTGGGTTGGATGGCCCTCACCCGGCCTTCGGCACCCCTCTCCCGCTGGGCGGGAGAGGGGACGGGGGTGAGGGAGGTTGCGACCGCCCACGGCTTACGCCGTGGGCTACACGCTGCGGCCCGCTTTGCGGGCTGATTTCTTCAACGAAGTTCTAACTCGGCACTCTAGTGTCAACTTTAGATTTTCGAATTTCGATCTTCTATTTTCGATTTACGCCCGTGGAGCGGAGATGCCGGTCCTAACCTACCTTGAAGCTATTCGCCAGGGAATCTGGGAAGAGATGGAGCGCGATCCTTCCGTGTTCCTGCTCGGAGAGGACATCGGAGTCCTGGGCGGCGCGTTCAAGGTGACTGACGGCATGCTCGAGAAATTCGGGGCGGAGCGCGTGATCGACACACCGATTTCGGAGTCTGCGATTGTGGGCGCGGCGATCGGGGCGGCGCTTATGGGGATGCGCCCCGTGGCCGAAATGCAGTTCATGGATTTCATCGCCTGCGGGTTTGACCAGATTGTGAACATGGCGGCGAAAATGCATTACCGCTGGGGGCCGGCAGTGCCCATGGTGATCCGCGGGCCCTCCGGCGCAGGCGTGCACGGCGGCCCCTACCATTCGCAATCGAACGAAATGTGGTTCGTCCACACTCCGGGCCTGAAAGTGGTGATGCCCGCGACAGCTTATGACGCCAAGGGCCTGATCAAATCCGCCATTCGCGACGACAATCCCGTAATCTTCTATGAACACAAGTTTCTCTACCGGCGAATCAAAGAAGAAGTCCCGGAAGGCGATTACGTGGTTCCGCTTGGCAAGGCTGCGGTAAGACGCGAAGGGAAGGATGTAGCAATCATCACGTACGGGGCCATGGTCTGGACCGCGCTCGAGGCGGCGGAGTTACTCGATCAAGAAGGCATTTCCCTCGAAGTCGTTGACCTGCGCACGCTGCTGCCCTACGATGAAGAAGCGGTGTTGGGCAGCGTGCGAAAGTGCAATAAGGTTATCCTGCTCCACGAGGACACGCGGACGGGGGGCATGGCCGGCGAACTCGCCGCCTTGATTGCCGAGCGGGCGTTCGAGGACCTGGACGGGCCTATCGTGCGCATTACCGGGCCCGATACGCCGGTCCCTTTTTCGCCGCCCCTCGAGGAATACTTTCTGCCCAACGCCCGAAACGTGATCGAGGCAGCAAGGAAACTGGCGAAGTGGTAGTGTCCTAATTTGACTGGTAGCGCCGACCTTTAGAGCCTGCCCTGAGTAAAGCGAAGGGTCGGCAGATGCTGGCCTAAAGGCCAGCCCTAAGTCGAAACTAGGACACTGCCGGCGAAGTATTAAGATTGAGTCATTGAGGCAATTCTGTGGGGGTTGCAATGTCCACCAACGTGATCATGCCCCAGATGGGCGAGAGTGTCGCCGAGGGAACGATTACAAAATGGTTAAGGAAAGTCGGCGAACCGATCGGCAGGGACGAGCCTCTCTTTGAGATTTCGACCGACAAAGTGGATGCGGAAATACCCTCGCCGGCCGCCGGGATTCTCTCCCAAATCCTGGTGAAAGAAAACGAGACGGTGGCGGTGAACACAGTTGTGGCCGTGATCGATGGCGAAGGCGCCGCCAGCGGCGCACTGGCGAAAGAGGCGCAGGCTTCGGCGCCTCCGGCAACTCCTGAGCCTCCCGAACCCGCATCGCCCGCCGCCGCAGAAGGAGCTGAAATCGAGGCCGAAGGCGCGTCCACTGCGCCTGAATCGGAAGAAGTGCGTTCGTCGCCACTCGTCAGGCGCATCGCCCGGGAATACCAGGTTGACCTGACGCAGGTGCGCGGCACGGGTTCGGGCGGCAGAATCAGCAAGAAAGACATTCTGGATTACGTGGAACAACGCCAGTCTGCGGCCGCAAGCCGAACTGCTGCGGCCCAGCCTCCGTCCGTGCTGGCGCCCTCCATTTCCACGCCCGCCGCACCTCTTCCCTCGCCAACACCCGCGACGGTTCAACCTGCTCCCGCGCCCGCCGCTTTTGCCGGCCCGGCGCAAGTGGTTCAAATGACGCCAATGCGCCGCCAGATTGCCGAACACATGGTGGCAAGCAAGCGGACCTCAGCTCATGTCTACACGGTATTCGAAGTTGAAATGACCAAAGTAGTTGAGACAAGGGAGCGGCAACGGGATGAGTTTGAGCGGAGAAACGGCTTCAAGCTGACTTACACGCCCTTCTTCGTTCGCGCTGCGGTCGAAGCCATTAGAGACATTCCTGTGATTAATTCCTCTATTGACGGGACCAATATTATCTACAAGCGTGATGTCAATGTAGGGATTGCCGTGGCGCTTGAGGCGGGGCTGATTGTGCCCGTCATCAAGCGCGCGGATGAAAAGAACTTCCTGGGCATCGCGCGAGCCGTTCAGGACCTCGCGGAGCGCGCGCGAACCAAGCGTTTAAGCGTGGATGAGGTGCAGGGAGGGACTTTCACTATTACCAATCCCGGGAGTTTCGGTGGTTTGTTCGGTCTGCCGATTATCAACCAGCCTCAGGTGGCTATCCTGGGAGTAGGCGCCATCGAAAAACGCCCGGTGGTGCGCGACGATGCCATCGCCATCCGTTCCATGGCGTACCTCTCTCTTTCTTACGATCACCGCGTGGTCGACGGCGCGGTGGCCGAGAAATTCCTGGGACGGATTAAGCAGATCCTCGAGAATTGGAGCGAGCCTGTGCTGTAAAGGCAAGAGGCTGGCGCCCGATACGCTACATAATAAATGGAGATGCTCATTTCATGAGCTTTCCTTAGTGTGTTTGCGTCTTGGTGGCGAATGCTATCGGGCGGCAAACGGTGTGGGGACGAAGGTGAGGAGGAAGATCAAGGTCGCGACCAAGGCAAGGATTCTTCTGCCTTTGCCCAGCGGCTCGGAAGGAATCATGACCACGGGGTGACGCAGGCCGACGACCAGCAGAACGACGGCCCAAACCATCCAGCCGGCCCAGCAGAAAACTCCTAGCGGGACCAACGCCAGAAACAGGCCCCGGGAAATCATCCGGTGCTTGTCGCCCAGAACGGCATAGAGGATGTGGCCGCCGTCGAGTTGACCCACAGGTAACAGATTAAGCGCGGTGGCAAACAGTCCCACCCAGGCTGCGCAACCTACCGGCTGCAATGAAATGCTCAGGGGGTGCAAGCCGGGGCGCAGGACCTTCGCCAGGAATGTAATCGCAAGCGGGTTCCCCAAAGTAATCGTGTCGGGAAGACTTCTCGGAATCACGGGCTGACAATTCAGTGTGGCCGCGATCAGGGCTGGAATCGCCACCATAAATCCCGCCAGCGGCCCGGAAATCCCCACGTCGAAGAGTGCTTTGCGGGTAGTGATGGGTGTCTTGATCCGAATAAACGCCCCCATGGTTCCGATCAAGGTCGGAGCGGGGATGAAGTAAGGGTAACTCGCGTCGATTCCGTAATAGCGGCAAGTGAAATAATGTCCCAATTCGTGCGCCAGCAGGATGCTGAGCAGCGTAAATGAAAACGGAATCCCTTGCGCCAGCGTCGCGGGGTTCTGGATAATGCCCGTAAAGAACGCCCGCGAGATGTCCCAGTCGAAAGCCGGAAAGTTGTGCTCGTAGTTCTGCGCGATGTGGGTGCCGACAATGAGCGTGGTCACGCACGTCAGCAGGAACAGCAGGGCATGGAACGGCAGCGAATTAAGCCACCGCTGACGAAGCGCCCGGAAGCGCCGCCGCGGCGGTTCGATGGGTGGCGCAAACAGGAGCGGAAGAGGCTCCCCAGGGCCAGGCCGGATATAGAATTCATCACCCATGGCACAGGATGCGAAAAGTCTATTTTCGCCTGATCGTCTGAGTCTGTAAATAGTTTAGGGAAGCGTTTGCAGTTCCTTGCCAGGTTTGAAGCGCACGGCCTTCCCAGGCGGAATACTCACTTCAGCGCCCGTCCTGGGGTTACGGCCGATTCCGGTCTTGCGGGGCCTGACGTTAAAGACACCAAAGCCACGCAGTTCGATGCGGTCGCTTCCGGCGAGGGCTTTCTTCATGGAGTCGAAAACGGTCTCGACCGCGATTTCCGCTTTGGTTTTGGTGATGCCAGTGCGATTTACCACATCGTTAATGATATCCAGCTTTATCAAACAAACCTCCTGAAAACGCTGGTCTTATCGTAAATTCTGGCGTCGTAATTGTCAAGAATTTTCTCCTGCACTATGATGAGGCGACGGTGTAACTGGCTCCAAGGGGCTTTGGGAGCACTAAATGAGCGATGACGTCGAGCGTTTCGACCGCTGGTCGAAGACCTACGAAAGCTGTTGGGGTCAACGTTTTTTCGATCGCGTGCATGAGCTGATGCTTGACCTTGTGATCGCCGCGGCTCCCGCCTTCACGCCCCCCGCGATTCTCGATGTAGGCTGCGGCACTGGCCGTTTGCTGCGCAAAGCAGCAGCCCATTGGCCCGCTGCCCGATTGATCGGAGTTGATCCTGCGCAAGGCATGGTTGACGTGGCGCATGGGCTTACTTCGGCCGTCAGATTCTGCCGCGCGCTGGCGGTGTCTCTGCCGCTTGACAATGCCAGCGTCGACCTGATGACGAACTCGATTTCCATACATCACTGGCGAAATGCCTCTTTGGGAGCGCTCGAAGTGGCTCGCGTCGTTCGCCCCGGCGGATTATTCTGCCTGGCGGACATCTCGATTCCTTGGTGGTTTTCGAAGCTCGTGCGCTCTAAGGCGAAAAGCCGCAAAGAGGCCCGGAAACTGCTTCTCGGCTCGGGGTTCGAGATCCAGCGTCAAGAGACAACCCTGGCGCGATTCGTCCACGTCTCGGTCGCTCGCAAGCCCGGGCAGGATTAGCGATGCTGGATTCGATTCAGAAGAACAATGTGAATCCAGGAGATTTATGAGGCATGGTCTACTGATCCTCACTCTCGGCCTCTTCGGTTTGCCGCTTTACGCAAGAGCTTGGCAGCAGCCCGATCTTTCCGCCGCCTCGCAACCTCCGGCAGCGGCGCAGGCCAATACCAGCGCCAGTCAGAAATCGGCGGGATCGACAGCGGCAGAAGCCCATTACGTCCTGGCGCCGGAGAAGCGCGCCAAGGCCATTGCTTTCTCGCGCGCCGAGTATCGATTGTATTTCACAGCCATCGCGCTAGCACTAGTCATTTACACGCTCCTTTGGTGGAGCGGGTTCTCGGTCGGCTTTCGGGAGTGGGTCAAACGCTTCTCCGCCCGCCGCGTGCTGCAGACGGCCATATTTGTGTCGATATTCCTGATCGTGGTGCGGGCTCTCGAGTTCCCTCTGGATTACTATTGGGGCTTCGTGCTCGAGCACCGCTACGACCTCTCGACCCAAGGCTTTGGCTCCTGGGTGGCGGACTGGGCGAAGGACCTCGGCCTCACGATTGTGGTCGCGATCTTACTTGCCTGGGTGTTCTACTGGCTGGTGCGGCGCAGCCCGCGGCGCTGGTGGCTTTATTTCTGGTTTGCTTCTATTCCCATCACGCTGGCTTTCATTCTCGTTGAGCCTTACGTTGTGGAGCCGCTCTTTTACCGATTCACGCCCCTTGAAAAAACACAGCCCGCATTGACCGACCGCATCGAGAAAATGCTGGGGCACGCCAGCCTTGCGATTCCGCGCTCGCGCATCTACGAAATGGATGCGAGCGCCAAAACCAGGATTGTGAACGCCTACGTCTCCGGCTGGGGCGCCAGCAAGCGGCTTGTTGTGTGGGACACCACGCTCCATAAACTCAACTCCGACCAGACGCTCCTGGTCGTCGGACACGAAGCCGGACACTACGCCCTCCACCACATCCCCAAGGAATTCGCGTTGGACGAGCTGATTTTTCTGGCGCTGTTCTACGTAGGATTCCTGGCCATTAACAAGGTCATCGCAATAAGCTGTCATTCCGAGCCCTTCGCTGTCATCCTGAGCGAAGCGAAGGATCTCGCTCTGGGTGCTCAGGGTAAACTCCGCGAGGAATCTCGCAGTGCCACGCGTTCTCAGAGCGAGATTCCCCGCTTCGCTCGGAAAGACACAATTGAGGGCGTGGGGGATCTCGCCTCGCTTCCGATCGTCTTCCTGGTACTGACAGCGATTGTGTTTCTAGCCTCTCCGGCCCTTAACGCAATCTCGCGCCACTTCGAACACCAGGCTGACCAATTCGGTTTAGAAGTGGCGTATGGCGTGGTGCCGGACCCCAACACCTCCGACGTTCAGTCCTTCCAGATTATGGCGGAAGAAGACTTGGAAGATCCCGACCCCAGTCCCTTCATCCGCTTCTGGTTGTATACCCACCCCTCGACCGAAGAACGCATCCGCTTCGCAGCCACTTACAAACCCTGGGCGGAAGGCAAACCGATGGAACTCTTGCGCAGGTAGGTTTCAGGATTCGGGATCCAGGACTCAGGAGCGGGATGCAGCTGCGCGGGACTGCCGGCACGACGCACAAACTGTCATTTTGATGGTTCTGCGCATAGTGTCCTAAATGTGGGTTGGTCACTGCCTGTGGTCTCTCAGCCCTGAAGGGGCGACCTAGCAAAGCCCAGGCCAACGGCCCATAGGCGCTAACCTAAGGCTTCCGCAGCCCGCGAGATTAGTCTGGCGGTCGTAGGCCCATAGGGCCGAAAGATTGTGGCCCACGGCGCAGCCGTGGGTGAGGCCTGCCCTTTTGATGAACCTTCGAGCCCCGCCAGGGGCGAAAGACGTTTCCATTTCTTTCGCCCCTCCCGGGGCTTGCTGCTTAACTCTGCTTCCTAGTCCCATGGCTGTCGCCATGGGCCACATTCTACCGCCCGTCGGCTGACGGGCTCTCGTGGTCTTCTATGTCCTAAGTTAGCGCTTATGGGCCGTTGGCCTGGGCTTTGCTAGGCCGCCCCTTCGGGGCTGTAAAATGCAGGCGAGGGCCAGCTTCGAGCTTAAGACACCAGGCGAACACACATTCGGGCCACCGCCGACTCTGCGATTTCCTTGCAGGCTCTCTCGCCCCTGTGTTAATTTCAAAAGGCTTGTGAACTGATTACGAACCGACCGACTGGGGCTGATGATGGAGATGATTCTGGGAGATTCCGCGCCGCGCATTGCGGCCACGGCATTTGTGGCCCCTAGCGCTGACGTTATCGGGGACGTGATAATTGGTGACAACTCGAGCGTCTGGTTTCAGGTGGTGCTGCGCGGTGACGTGGCGCCGATCCGCGTCGGCGCCAACACGAACATTCAGGACGGGACCATCGTGCACGGTTTCCCGAATCTGCCGGTGACCATCGGCGATTGGGTCACGGTGGGGCACCGCGCCGTGCTGCACGCCTGCACCGTCGAGAATCACTGCCTGATCGGCATTGGCGCCGTTGTGCTGAACAATGCCCGCATCGGGGAAGGTTCGATTGTTGCCGCCGGGGCGCTGGTGGTGGAGAACACCGTGGTTCCCCCGAACAGCCTTTATCTCGGCGTGCCGGCCCGTCTGAAGCGGCAGCTCACGGAAGCCGATCGGAATTTCATCGACCTTCACGGCAAGCATTACCTGCAGTACAGGGAAAGGTACCTCTCTGAATTTGAGGTGGGCGACGACGACCTCGAGGTGCCTTTCTGAGCCGGGCGCACGACCAACAGACCATGAGAATTGAACCCATTCGCTCCGTCAAAGGGACGCGCGACTTACTGCCGCCGGACACAAAGCTCTGGCAGCGTGTGGAGGCAGAGGCGCGCAACATCTTCAGCGCTTATCACTACGGCGAAATTCGCACGCCCATCTTGGAGCAGACAGGCCTCTTTTCGCGCAGCGTGGGAGCTGATACAGATATTGTGATGAAGGAGATGTATACCTTTCAGGATCGCGACGACGAGTCCCTGACACTGCGGCCAGAGGCGACGGCCTCGGTGGTGCGCGCCTACATTGAACACAGCCTTTACAACCTGGGCGGCGTTCACAAGCTTTATTATATGGGCCCCATGTTCCGGCGCGAGCGCCCGCAGAAGGGGCGTTACAGGCAGTTCCACCAGATCGGCGCGGAAGTGCTGGGGTCCGAAAGTCCGCTGGTGGATGCGGAAGTGCTCGAGATGCTCGTGCTTTTCCTCGAGCGCGTGGGCATTCGAGAGTATCAGCTTCTCCTGAACTCCGTGGGCTGCCCCAAGTGCCGTGCCGAATACCTGGCGGTTCTCGGCCAGGCCCTTGAAGCCGTGAAAGCCTCGATGTGCGCGGATTGCCAGCGGCGCGCGGAGACGAATCCCTTGCGCGTGCTGGACTGCAAGGTGGAGGCGGACCAGCCCATCATCGAAAAGCTGCCCAAAATCATTGACCATCTCGACCCCGAGTGCCGCCGGCATTTTGAATGCGTGACGAGTGAGCTTCAAAAGCGGCGGATTTCTTATCAGGTCACGCCCCGCCTGGTGCGCGGGCTTGACTACTACACGCGAACCACATTCGAGATTACCAGCGGCGCCCTGGGCGCGCAGAACGCCGTGCTGGGCGGCGGCCGGTACGATGGGCTGTCCGAGATGCTCGGCGGCCCACCCACGCCCGGCATTGGCTTCTCGATCGGACAGGACCGGCTGATTCTGGCAGTGCAGGCGGCCGGGCTGCTTAAATCCGAGGCGCCGCTGGCCGCTTACATCGTCTGGATGGGGGAAGCGGCGCTTCCGGCTGCCGCGGGCCTGGCGCGCGAGCTTCGTGCGCAGGGTTTGACTGTGGAGATTGATTACGACGCGATGAAAATCAAGAAGGCGATGGGGATTGCCAGCAAGCTCCAGGCGCGCTTCGCCGTTATTATCGGAGAGGGTGAAATCTCTATCGGGCGCTACCAGGTGAAAGATATGGCAACCGGCAAGCAGGAGGAAGCCGAACCCGCAAGCATCGTGTCGTATCTTAAGGCAAGATTGTGAGCGACAATTAGTGAATTATAAATAGTAAATTGTAAATTATGGCTGGAGGGCTGTGACTGAGTTGTCATTCCGAGCGAAGCGAGGAATCTCGCTCTGATCTTTGTTTGGCGCTTTGCTCGGTGCAGCGCGAGATTCCTCGCTTCGCTCGGAATGGCAGCGCACCTCCAGCTCGATTTTCGTAATTCAGAATTTACCATTTATAATCTACTATTTCTTTTTGGCGGTGACTGTGAAACTTGACCTTCTTGGAGATCGACAACGAACCCACTATTGCGGTGAGCTCCGCGAATCACACGCGGGGCAGACGGTCTTTCTGGCCGGCTGGGTAGATAGCCGCCGCGACCTGGGGAATATCATCTTTCTCGACATTCGCGACCACACGGGTGTGACGCAGGTTGTCTGCAACCCGGAAGCGAGCGCCCAAGCGCATGACCGAGCGGACGAAGTGCGCCCCGAGTACGTGGTGGGAGTGGAAGGCGAAGTGGTGCTGCGTTCGACGGAGACGGTTAACCCGCAGATTGCCACCGGAAGGGTGGAAGTCAAAGCGGCAAAGCTTCTAGTTCTTAACGAATCCAAGACTCCGCCCTTTCCGATCGAGGACGAAACGAAAACGAGCGAGGAGACCCGGCTTCGTTATCGCTATCTGGACCTGAGGCGAGGGCGGATGCAGCGCAACCTGCGGCTTCGGCACCGGTCCAGCCAGGTGGTGCGCCAGCATCTCTCCGAGCATGGATTCAGTGAAATCGAGACGCCGTTCATGACGCGCTCGACGCCGGAGGGCGCGCGCGACTACCTGGTTCCCAGCCGCCTCCATCACGGCCATTTCTACGCTTTGCCGCAGTCTCCGCAGCTCTTCAAACAGATCCTCATGATCGGCGGCTTCGACCGCTACTTCCAGATTGTCCGGTGTTTTCGCGACGAAGACTTGCGCGCCGACCGCCAGCCGGAGTTCACGCAAATCGATATCGAGATGTCGTTTCCACAGCGGGATGCGCTGTTCGACATCATCGAGCGGCTGATGGAGAAGCTCTTTGCGCTGGTCCAGGTGGAGGTCAAGCGCCCGTTCCAGCGCCTCACGTATGAATTGGTGATGGAACGCTACGGCTCCGACAAGCCGCATCTGGGATTCGACCTGGCGTGGAAACGAATCGACGTGACTGGAAGCCCCCTGGCCAGCGTTCGCGGTTTCAAGGCAGTGAAAGCGCTGCGGATTCCGGGCGGGGCGGGCAAAATCTCGCGCAGCCAGATGGACAAGTACCAGGTTCCGCTCAAGGCCCTGGGCGCCGGGAATGTTGCCCTTGTGGAATTGAAGGATGCCGAGATTCAGTCGCGCCTCTCAAAGACGGTCGGCGAGGAATGCCTGCGCGGCATCGCGAGCGCTAGCGGGGCGGTTGCCGGCGATCTTATTGTGCTCCTCGGTTGCGAGGAAACCTCGCGCCACAGAGTTCACCAACTCGACGAGGCCTCAGGCTGGTTCAGGCTGGAGTTGGCCGAGAGGCTGGAGCTGATCAGGCCCGGGACCTGGAATTTTCTGTGGGTGATCGACTTCCCCATGTTCGATTACGATGAGCGGGAGAAGCGCTTCGCCGCCATGCACCACCCGTTCACTTCGCCGCGCGAGGAAGACCTCGAGGCGATCGAGTCCGATCCGGGCTCGGTGAAGGCGCTTGGATACGACCTGGTGCTCAACGGATCGGAGATCGGCGGCGGCTCGATCCGTATCCACCGCCAGGACATTCAGCGCCGCGTCTTTAGCGTGCTGGGCTTGACGGAAGAGAAAGCTCGAGAGCGCTTCGGCTTCTTTCTCGAGGCCCTTGAATACGGAACGCCCCCGCACGGCGGTATTGCGCTCGGCTACGACCGCATTATTGCCTTCATGGCCGGCGAGTCAAATATCCGCGAGGTTATCGCCTTCCCGAAGACCGCCAGCGCTGTAGATTTGATGAGTGAGGCTCCGGCCGGGGTCGAGCCGGAGCAGCTCGAGGAACTGGGGCTGGAGGTCAAGAAGGAAAGCTAAAGTGTAAAGGTTAAAGGGTAAAGTCTGAAGGCCGGTGGGTAGTGGTACAGTTTGATGTAGAGGCGGCTTTACGCCGCCATTTGGCGAGGTAAACTCGCCGCTACATCGTCAAACCGTACCACTACCGGCCGGTGCGGGGCTATCCGTATTCGGAGGTTCCTTCAGACTTTAACCTTTAGCCTTTACCCTTCACCCTTTCCGCTTATGTCCGTCATTCGCATCCTGCCGGAAATCGTCGCCAACAAAATCGCCGCCGGCGAAGTGGTGGAGCGCCCTGCCTCGGTGGTGAAGGAGTTGGTCGAGAATTCCGTGGACGCCGGGGCAGGCCTTATCCAAGTGTCCGTGGAGTCGGGAGGGAAGCGCCTGATCCGTGTTGTGGATGACGGGTGCGGCATGGGCCACGACGATGCCTTGCTGGCCTTCGAGCGTCACGCCACCAGCAAAATCCGCAACGCCGACGACATATTTGAAATCGCCACTTTGGGCTTTCGCGGCGAAGCGCTGCCCTCGATGGCCGCCGTTTCGCGCCTGGTGCTCGAGACGCGGCACGCTTCGGAGAGTTCCGGCACGCGCCTGGAAATTGCGGGCGGCAAGCTGCGAGACGTCAGGGAAATTGCGTGGGAGGCGGGCACGCGGGTGGAGGTCCGGGACCTCTTTTACAACACTCCGGCGCGGCGCAAGTTTCTGAAGTCTGAATCTACCGAACTTGGCCACATTGCGAGCCTCGTGACGCATTATGCGCTCGCCCACCCGGACAAGTGTTTTCGCCTGGCATCCCTGAACAACGAGATTCTTCAGGTACCGCCGGTTCGAAGTCTGCGCGAACGTGTTTACCAGGTGATGGGCGCGCAAACCCTCGAGCAACTGATCGAGATTGCTCCCGTGGAGCGGCGCATGGTGGTTCCCGCTCCGCCCGGCGTCGAGGAGGACGGCGAGAGTTCTGCCGAAGCTCCCCTGGTCCGCGTATTTGGCTTCACCTCCCGGCCCGAGGTGCACAAGCTCAACCGCAATAACATTTACTTCTTTGTGAATCGCCGGCTGGTTCGCGACCGCCTGATCCTGCACGCCATCACGGAGGCTTATCGTAACATTCTTCCTGCCTCGGTTTTTCCGGTGGCCCTGATCTTTCTCGAGCTGCCGGCTGTCGAAGTGGATGTAAACGTCCATCCGTCAAAAATTGAAGTGCGCTTTCGGCACTCCGGATTCATCCACGATCTGGTGCGGGATTCGCTTCGCCAGGCTCTCGTGGCCTCGCGGCCCGTCGCCTCGTTTCCTATGGCCCGGTCGTCGCGAGCAACGCCCGTCGAGACTGACGCGGCGGAGGTGGCCGAGAAACTCGAGGAAGAGGCAGCGGGGCAAGGCGCCCAAAATCCGCTGATTGGTCCGCCGCCACAAACCCGGCCGGGCGCACCAAGCCAGGCCGGCAGAGGTGCTGCGTGGCAGGCTCGTACGGGCGCGCCATGGCGTGCCCCTGCGCCGTTCAAGTTGTCTTCGCCCGCGCCTATGCCGCGAACGGGACAGCTCCCGCTTGAGGCCGCCTTATCTCCTTACGCGCCACCGTCGCCGCGATTTGAAGCCGATTCGGGTGTCCGCCCGGGCGTCCCGTCCGGCATCGCGCCACCAGGCGAGTTGCCGGCGGACCTTCAGCCGCTTGGCCAGGTCCAGGAGAGTTTTATCGTGGCCACAAATCCCACCGGGCTCTGGATTGTGGACCAGCACGCCGCGCACGAGCGGGTGTTGTTTGACCGGCACGTCCGCATGCGGCAGAAGAAGAAGGTATCGGTGCAGCGGCTTTTGGTGCCCATCCTTCTGGAGTTAAAGACCGAGCAGCAGGTTACTTACCAGGAGATTGCGGATGAGTTGGCGGCCAACGGCTTCGAGGTCGAGCCCTTCGGCCAGAGGACCTTGGCGATCAAGGCCGCGCCCGCCGAAACGCGCGCCGACGATTTGGGCGACCTGATGCGCGAAATCCTGGACAACGCGCGGCAAGAAGGGCGGACGGTGTCCCTGGACGTCCTGCAGAACAAGATCGCCGCCTCGGTCTCCTGCCACGCCGCGATCAAAGTGAACATGCCGCTCGAGCAGAGCAAGATGGATTGGCTGCTCCAGTCTCTCGCCAAGACAGAGTGCCCCATGACTTGTCCGCACGGACGGCCCACCGTCCTGCGCTACGGGATGAAGGATTTGCAAAAGGCGTTTAAGAGAATATAGTCGTCAGTTGTCAGTTCTCAGTCCTAATACTTGGCAGTGCCCTCTCCCAAGGGGAGAGGGTGGTCTGCGACGGCGCCTTCAGCAGCCGTCGCGGACCGGGTGAGGGGTCACTTCCTCGGTCTGCGAACTGAAAACTGACAACTGATGACTGAGAACTCGAACATGCCCACACCCCTTGTAATAGCCATCGACGGCCCCGCCGGCGCGGGCAAGAGCACGGTTGCCCAGAAAGTGGCTGCGCGCCTCGGGCTGACCTACGTGGATAGCGGAGCAACTTACCGCGCTTTTGCCTTGAAGGTCCTTCAATCGGGAATCGCACCTGACGACGTTCAGGCGGTTACAAAGCTCGTCGCGCAGACGGATATCCACATCGCCATGGATGGACTGCAGTTCGGCGTTTCCGTTGACGGTCGGGACGTGACGGATAAGATCCGCACCGCGGAGGTAACGCTGGCTTCCGCTAAGGTGTCGCGCTTACCGGAGGTGCGCGCCAAGCTGGTGGCGGTTCAGAGGGGTTGCGCTGTGGGACGCGGCGTAGTTATGGAAGGGCGCGACATCGGCACAGTAGTATTTCCCAACGCTGCATTAAAGGTCTTCCTCCAGGCTGATCCGGTCGAGCGGGCGCGGCGGCGGCTGAAACAGGACAGCAAGAAAGGGCGCTCGGCAACCCTCGAACAAACCGCGGAGGAAATCGCGCTGCGCGATCAGCTTGATGCGGAGCGGAAGATCTCCCCACTCGTGCCTGCGCCGGACGCCCATCAAATCGACTCTACCGGCCTCGCCGCCGATCAAGTCGTCGAGCGGATTCTGGAGTTGGCTCGGAAGAACAAACTGGTTGAACCTAGATCCTAAGGCAAAGTCTGTGCAGTTGAGTCATTGGTTTAGCGGGATCTCTCACTCCGGATCGTTTCACTTATAGGTGTCCTCTCTACGCGGCAAAACACTGAGCACGTGCACGGTATGGGTCGCATAGATGGGCTCGAAAATAATGCGGTAGCGGCCTGACACCTTTCGGTAGAGGCCTTTGTTCGCCTTGCCCTTCAGTGGTTTTACGAGGCCGCGGAAAGGGTCGTCGGCGAAGTCCCGAATATCATTCAAGATCCGATTCCGACGATCTGGCGGGATCGCCTCAAGCTGTTTTGCGGCGTCGCGGTGAACGTTTATGAGCCAGGTCATACTCAAGCTGCGCAAGCGTAACGAACTTTCCTACTCGCATCTCGCGCCGCGCTTTCGCAATAAGTGCGCCTTCGTTGGGGCTAAGGACGTCATCAGGATCAACCACGGGCTGCGGTTTGATGAGCACTCCATTCGCCTGCTTCTGGAGCGCCACCAAGTCGCCTTCACGGAGATGGAGGCTTTTCAGCATTTCCTGTGGGATTGCCACCTGCAAGTGCTGCCCTACGCGTCCGATTCTTACTTTAGTTGCGGCTGTTCTCGCTCCCATGGTTTCAGATTAGCGGAACGTCAGAAGATGTCAAGACCATTCAGTACTGGGTCGGTCCTTCCCAGGCACACTTCGAACGCTAGTGTTCGTATGAGAGCTTCAACCAACAATTTCGTCGTGGATCGAAGACTTGGAAGCAGGGGCCGCGCGAGGGTGGGTCAGGCGGGGAAAAGCCTAAGGCGCCTCCGGACTTACCTTCCTCCGTTGCTCATGGAGGCGAGGAATTCGGCATTACTCTTCGTCTTCGAGAGCTTGTCGATGATGAGTTCCATGCTCTCCACCGGAGAGAGCGGGTTCAGCACTTTGCGCAGCACCCAGATGCGGTTGAGTTCATCCCTTGGAACGAGCAGTTCTTCCTTGCGGGTGCCGGACTTGTTGATATCGATGGCCGGAAAGACGCGCCGATCAACGAGTTTGCGATCCAAGTTGATTTCCATGTTGCCGGTGCCCTTGAACTCTTCGAAAATCACGTCGTCCATGCGGCTGCCGGTGTCGATGAGCGAGGTAGCGATGATGGTGAGGCTGCCGCCTTCTTCGATGTTGCGAGCTGCGCCGAAGAAACGCTTGGGCCGCTGGAGCGCGTTCGAGTCCACGCCGCCGGAGAGCACCTTGCCCGAGGGTGGAACCACGGTATTGTAAGCGCGCGCCAGTCGTGTGATGGAGTCGAGGAGAATGACGACGTCGCGCCGGTGTTCGACAAGCCGCTTGGCCTTCTCGAGCACCATTTCGGCCACTTGCACGTGCCGCGCTGCCGGCTCATCGAACGTAGAGCTGATCACTTCGCCCTTGACGGTCCGTTGCATGTCCGTCACTTCCTCGGGACGCTCGTCAATCAGCAGCACGATCAGAGTGATTTCCGGGTGGTTGGTGGTGACGGAATTGGCGACGCACTGCAAGAGCATGGTCTTGCCGGTGCGGGGCGGTGAAACGATCAAGCCGCGCTGCCCCTTGCCGATGGGCGTCAGGAGGTCAAGCACCCGCGCCGAGATGTTGTCCTTGACCGTCTCCAGGTGGATGCGCTCCTGGGGATAGAGGGGCGTGAGGTTGTCGAAGAAGAGCTTGTTGCGCGCCTCATCGGGCGGCTCAAAATTGATCGCCTCGACTTTGATCAGCGCAAAGTACCGCTCTCCTTCTTTGGGCGGCCTGATCTGGCCGGAAATCGTATCGCCGGTGCGCAAATCGAATTTGCGGATTTGGGACGGAGATACGTAGATATCATCAGGGCCGGGCAGGTAGTTATAATCCGGCGCGCGCAGGAACCCGAAGCCGTCCGGAAGGCATTCGAGCACGCCCTCGGAGAAGATGAGGCCGCTCTTTTCGGTCTGCGCTTGCAGGATCTTGAAGATCAACTCCTGCTTGCGCATTCCGGTGGCTCCCACCACGTTCAGGTCTTTTGCCACCTGAGTCAAGGTGCTGATGTTCATTTCCTTCAGCTTGGCGATGTCGAGGACCTCGCCTTCTTGCAGTTCTGTGATCTTTTCTTCCTGTGGTTCTTCCGCTGGTTTTACTTCTTGTTGTTTCTTTGCAGGCATAAACTTTTCTCTCTATTTCAAGTGGATTTCTAAATCGGAACTTTCCTGATTTGAGTTGTAGCGCCCTGACCGGTCGGGGCACATCCCGACCCTTCGCTCGCCTCAGGGCAGGCTCTGAACGTCGGCGCTACGCTCCGAACGGGACATCATCTCTAAACCTGGGATCTGTACGCCAGTGATTTCGAGCTCGGCCGCTCTTTGAGTTTCCAGTTCGTTCCAAGAGAACGAATAGTCATTGGCGGTAATACAAGAGCGGCACGAGATGTGGTGAAGAACTACTCACGTGGAAACGTAATCATGCAAGCTAGAACTGTAAGGGGCAACCCATCCTGGTTTGTGCTCGCTGGAGAGAGCACGTACACCAAAACCTTAGATGCGCATTTCCCCACACAGGTTTCTCAGTTTTCACTCTTCGATTTGGAGCGTTGTCGCGGCGACTCTATATCGCCGAACTCCGTAGAGAGCGGCGAACTGAAGTCACCGCCGGTACACCTCGGTATAAATCTAATTGGTCAGCGACCCGTGATCCGTGTCGAGGACCGGCGACTCCAACACAACCGGAGCTTCGGACGCAGGAACCAGAACTGGCGGAACCTCGATCTTCCTTTCCAGCGCCGCCTCCAAAACTTCGTCCATGCTCTCCACGAACCGCAGGCTCAACTCCTGCTGGATCGCTGCAGGGATGTCCGCCAGATCCTTCTCGTTATCGCGGGGCAGGATCACCGTGCGGCTCCCAGCACGGTGCGCGGCGAGGAGTTTTTCTTTCACGCCGCCGATGGGCAGCACTTTACCGCGCAACGTGATCTCTCCGGTCATGGCCACGTCACGCCGCACGGCGATCTTGGTCAAGGCACTGGCCACCGCGGTGGCCAGCGTGATCCCCGCCGAAGGCCCGTCCTTGGGAATTGCGCCCTCCGGGATGTGAACGTGGATATCCAGGTGACGATAGAAGTCGGGAGAAAGCCCCATTTGAGCGGCGCGGGAACGCACGTAGCTCATGGCGGCCTGAGCAGACTCCTGCATCACGTCGCCGAGCTTGCCGGTCAAGAGGAGCTTACCCTTGCCTTGCATCAGGGTCACTTCGATGTTGAGGATTTGGCCACCCACTTCTGTCCAAGCCAGTCCCGTAGCCAGTCCGATCTCGTTCTTCTCTTCAGCTTTCGTGTCGCGGAACTTGATAACTCCCAGATATTCCGCCACATCTTCAGGCCGCAGGGTGATCTGAAGGGTCTTGCCATCCTTCACCACTTTCCGGGCCACTTTGCGGCAGACGTTGGCGATTTCGCGTTCCAGGTTGCGGACCCCTGCCTCACGCGTATAGTGCCGAATGATGTGGACAATGGCTTCGTCGGGAAGGGTCATGTTCCCGGTGGTTAGACCCGTTGCCTCACGTTGCTTGCGGACCAGAAAGCGCTTGGCAATCTCCAGCTTTTCGGGCTCAGTATATCCCTCCAGGCGCAAGATTTCCATGCGATCTTGAAGGGGCTGAGGGATGGTGTGAACTACGTTGGCTGTGGTAATAAAGAAGACCTTCGACAGGTCGTATTCCACGTCCAGATAGTGGTCCATGAACGTGTTGTTTTGTTCGGGGTCGAGTACTTCGAGCAGGGCCGCGGAAGGATCACCGCGGAAATCCATGCTCATCTTATCGACTTCGTCGAGAAGGAAAACCGGATTGACCGTGCCGGATTTCTTCATCATCTGGATGATCTGGCCGGGGAGAGCGCCAATATATGTCCGGCGGTGGCCTCGGATTTCGGCTTCGTCACGCACTCCGCCCAGAGACAGGCGAACGAATTTCCGTCCGGTAGCGCGGGCGATGGACCGACCCAAGGAAGTCTTGCCCACCCCTGGAGGCCCCACAAAGCACAAGATGGAACCGCGCGGGTTCTTCACCAGTTGCCGGACTGCGAGGAATTCCAGGATGCGCTCTTTGATCTTCTCAAGCCCGTAATGATCTTCCTCGAGGACTTTCTGAGCGCGGCTGATATCGCGGATCTCTTTGGATTTCTTTTTCCAGGGAACGGCCAAGAGCCAGTCGAGGTAGTTGCGCGAGACCGTTGACTCCGCCGACATGGGAGGCATCATTTCCAGGCGCTTGAGTTCGGCCATGGCGTGCTCGAGGGCGTCCTTGGTCATTCCGGCGGATTCAATCTTCTTCTTGAGCTCATCGAGTTCGCTTTTCTCGTTGCGTCCCAGCTCCTTTTGAATGGCCTTGATTTTCTCGTTGAGGTAATACTCGCGCTGAGCCCGCTCCATCTGGCGCTTGACCCGCCCTTGGATGGTGCGGTCAACATTCAGCTTCTCGATCTCCACATCCAGGATATCCGCCAGGCGCGTGAGACGGTCCACGGGATCGAAAATTTCCAGCAGTTCCTGCTTTTCTTCGACGCTGACATTTAGATTGGCAGCGATCGTGTCTGTAAACTTCCCGATCTCGTCCACCTTGATGGCCGCGATCATGGTGTCGTAATTGAGGCTTTGGGAAAGCTTGACGTACTGCTCGAAAAGCGACGTGACTCGCTGGACGAGTTGTTCGAGGCTGGGCGTGGTCACCGTGCGGAAGACTTTCGTCTGGATGCTGACCCGGAAGTAACCTTCTTCGTTGGAGATCTTCAGGATTCTCCCGCGATCAATGCCTTCCACAAGCACTTTGATATTGCCGTCCGGCAGTTTCAGGCTTTGCACGATGTTGGCCACGGTCCCCACCTGGTAAATCTC
>JBEKLY010000056.1:0-49449 GCA_050010015.1 Terriglobia bacterium | reverse complement strand
GACGCCCCTCCAGGCGCGGGCGTACGAACTGATCTGTGCGTTCCCAGTAACCGGAAACTGAGCATGGCAGTATCCCTCAAGGAATCAGTAGGATATCCCTCGAAGGCTGTTGGAACTTCGGTTTAAGGGCGCGAGCGCTTTCTGCTTTCGCTTTGGCTCTGTGGCTCTGTGCCTCTGTGGTGAATCTCCCCGCCGCCGGCCAGTCGAGCGCGCCGCTCCCCGAGGGCCAGCTTGCGGAGGGGATCAAGCTTCTGAGCGCGGGAGATCTTCCCGAAGCGGTCAATGCTCTCAATGCTGCAAAGCAGAGCGCACCGCAGGATGCCCGCCCCTATTTTTACTGTGGCATGGCTTTGGCCCAGGCAGGCGAGATGCGCGACGCCGCCGCGGAACCCGCGGAGGCCGTTCACCTGGCCCCTGACCAACTTGATTACCGGGTTTTCCAGGCCCACGTGTTCCAGCAGCTCATGCAAACCGACGCCGCGGACGACACGCTGCGGGTCTTCAAGAGTGACAGCGTGCTCCGCCGGCTTGACCCCGCCTGGCTGCGACTGCTGGGCGATGTTTATTACCGCCTGGGCGAGATCGATGAGACTCTCCGGGTTCTCGACCGCTGGGCGGAGGTCGCCCCGAACGACGCCCGAATTGACCTCGACCGTGGCCAGGTTTACGTGTTGAAAGGGGAACCGGAGACCGCGGTGAAATTCTTCCTAAGAAGCCTTCAGGAATCGAGCCAGAATCCCCAGGCCTACTTCGAGCTGGGGAAAATATATTACCGGCGGCACACATTTCCTGCCGCAAAGGAAGCCCTGCAGAATGCTGTTCGCGAGGATGCGAATAATCCTGAATATGTTTCAAAGCTTGCCTCTGTTTACTTGGCAATGGGCGACGCGGACAGCGCCATGGAAGAATTGAAGAAGGTAGAATCCGCGGGCTCCAGCTTCCCAACTATCTATTACGACCTGAGCCGCGCCTACCGCAGCAAAGGCGACGCGAATCGTAGTGCGGAGTATGCGAGAAAGTTCGACGAAGTGACTTCAGCCGAGCGCGCCCGCACGGCCCGGCAAGAGGCGGCAGGCCGCCCGCTTGGCCGAGCTGAGCGATTGTTGGAGCAAGGCCACGCCGCCGAGGCGCGCGCCCTCTTCGAAAAAGCTCTCGAGGTTGATCCCAACCTCTGGGAACCTAATGCTTACCTGGCTGAGATGGACCTCGACGCCGGGGAGTTGGCCGCTGCGTATCCCCATTTGCAAAGACTTGAACAAATCGATCCGGATTCCGCCATTGGTAACTTTTTGATGGCTCGGTACTGGTTCAAGCAGAAGAAGTACGAGGAAGCGCGAATCTGCGCCGAAAAGGTGAAGCTTATCCGCCCCGACAATTCCGAACTGCGCAGCCTGCTCGGCAACATCTATTTGGAGCTTGGACAAAGGGAGAAAGCTCGAGAGGAATTTGAGGCGGCGGTTCGGCTGGCGCCGGACCGGGCCGATTTCCGCGCTCAACTTGAGAAGCTGAACTGACGCGAGGCGGCTGCGCCACTTCCACTTGCTGCGAGGCTTCGAGGGAGTGAAGAAGCCGATCCGCAGTCATCCTGAGCGAAGCGAAGGAGCACCGCAGTTAGTTCAGAGCTCAACGAGTTCCGAAGAACCGCAGGGAACCGTCGCCGCTCTGAAAATAACTCCCCTCCTGAGCGGGAGGAGGGGCAGGGGTGGTGGTGCAAGCGTCACGACGGGACCAACCACCCCCTACCCCCTCCTTAGCCAAGGAGGGGAGTCGTCACTGGAGGATCTATGCAAGGCAAGCCCTTGTCTTCGCGACGGTCGTTCTTGCGGGCGGCGCTGGCCGCACCTGTGGCGAGCGCCGTGGCAGGGAGCTATTGGCCGCTACGCGGGCAGACGGAGCCGGCTGGGCGCGCCACTTCGGTGGTGGCGCGTGTTGCCCTGGATCGCGAGCTTTATGAATGCCACGGCGTCCTGAACGGGCGCCTGCAATTTGATCTTCCGGCACCGGGGCCTTTAGTCGTGCGGTGGTTCGATAGCTTCGGCCGCATGGTTCGAGAAACCGAACTCCCGGCCTCGCGGTCCGGCGTGGCTCCCCAGAGCTTCTCCTTCGAGCTGGGCGCGGGCCTCACCTACCGCAACTGGATCCGAATATGGGTGAACGATGTTGAGCAAGCCGAAGGCGCAAGCTTCCTGCTTTCTCCGCCCCCCAACTCCTGGGATGATTTTCATGCTATCAGTTGGGCTAACTATCCCGACGGGTTTTACGATCTGCTGCGACAAGCGGGTGTGGATGCGACGATCGCGTATCGCGAAAGCGGCGATGCGGCCCTCGACAATAATTTCAATTTCTACGTCGAACAACTGGCCTGGGAAGTTTTTTCCATCTACCACAAGGACCAACCGCTTTGGCGGGGGCTGCTGAACCAGATTGCGCTGGATCGCAACAACATGGACCTCTGGATACGCCAACCCTGCGTGAACGATCCGAAGACAGACGAATACCTGCGAGAACACCTCACCCGATTCGTGCGCTTGCATCGCGATTTCCGGCCTCTGTTTTACAACATCGCCGACGAACTTGGCGAAGGCGATCAAATTCGGCCCAACGACTTCTGCCACTCGGCTTTCTGCACGAACAAATTCGCAGAGTATCTGCGGAAAATGTACGGCACTCCCGCCGGCGTCGCCCACGAGTGGGGCGTAACGGAAGAGACCCGCTGGGACGACGTGAGCCTCCGCAATGGCTCAACATGGGCAAAAAGCAACCTGATGATCAATCGGACCACGACTGACCAGGCTTTCGACGCAGTTGCCATGGCCGCTCTCGAAGCGAAGTATGGGAGTCTCGCAGGACTCAACAAGGCGTGGGGGTCGAATTTCCCGGCGCCCACCTCGGGAGGAGGCGGCCGCGAACAGTGGGAACCCCTGCGTGCATTCCTTCGTGAGACCCGTTCGGTCCCGGAGCTGACTGAAAAAGCTCTGAGCGAGCGCTTGGGCCCGATCGAGAAAGCCGACGTACGTTGGGGAACTCACACCACCTGGGATGCCGAGGAGCATCCGGCGGGTTTCAAGTCCTGGTCCGAAGTCGTGGCTTTCCTCAACCGCTTCTACCACGAGTTGTCGCAAGTCCGCTCTACCGAAGGTTGGAACGTTTCGCCGTGGTGCGACTTTCGAAACTTCATGGACGAAACGTTCGCGGATGCGGTCGGCCGGGCGCGCGCCGTCTGCAAAGCGGAAGACCCGCACGCTCGTTGCGCTACCGAGGGCGGACAGGTTCCATTTGCTTTCGGGTGGTATAACTATGAGAATGTTGTCAAAGTGGTGGATGTTATTGAGCCTTACAATGGCGGCAACAATGTGGAATTCATCCGCTCCCTGAATCCGGAGGTCATTATGATTTCCACTCACGGCTTCGAGCACAAGCCGGGAGCGCCGCTGACGGAAGGAGACCGCCTTTATCAGAAGCGCGCCCCTCAGCCCATCTGGTGGGGACTCGTCCACGGCCACCGCGGCTCGATTATCTGGGACGATAACCTGCCGGATTACCGGTTCGTGGATGAAGAGACTCGCCAGCTTACCCCCGCGGCCGAAGCCTTTGGTGGAACTTTCCAGGAACTGCACCAAGGCGTCGCCAAGCTCATCATCAACAGTCGGCGGCTGCACGATGGCATCGCCATCCATTATTCGCAACCCTCCATGCAGGTCCATTGGCTGCTGGACAACGTTGAGAATGCACGGCGATGGATGTTGCACAGCGGCGGTGACCGCCACAGCCATTTCACCGGCGTGCGCAATGCTTGGACCAAAGTGATTGAAGATCTCGGCTTGCAATATGAGTTCGTGGGCGGCAGCCAGATCGAGGGAGGAAAACTCACCCGTGGCGAATACCGGGCGCTCATCCTGCCGCAGTCACTCGCCATGAGCGCGCGCGAAGTCGACCAGATTCGGCAGTTCGTTCGCTCTGGCGGGCTGCTCGTGGCTGACTATCGCGCGGCGACCATGGACGAGCACGGGCGCGACCTGGGGCGAGGCCAACTCGACGAAGTGTTTGGCATCTCACATGTCAAAGGCCAGACTACGGGATCCGCCGTTTCGGGCCTCGAAGACTACGGAACTTTGCGCTTGCGGGGTAAGAAGCTGAACCTCACGATCGGCGACGAGACCGTCGCTGCGGCGGCCGGTAAGCCGCTTGCCCAGATCGGCCGCGTGCCGCTCATTGTGGCCAATGATTTTGGCCAGGGCAAAGCTATCTTCTTGAACGTGGAAGTCGCCCGTTATCCTTACGACCGGCTGGTTGCTAACTCGACCACGAGCCTGCCGGAAGTGCTGGATCAGGTTTTCGGCTTGGCGGGAATTGGACCGCAGATTCGCGTTCTCGACGGGTCTGGAAATCGCCTTCCCGGCGCGGAAGTGGTCCGCTTCGCGAATGGCGCGTACGAGCATGTGGCCGTCTTCCGCAATCCTCAATTTGATGATGGGGGGTGGGGCGACTTACCCACCAATCCCGAGCGCGGGTGGGCCGGGCCGATTGATAATTCGTTGCTTGAAAAGGCAGCCCAGGTCGCCATCGCGTGGCCGTCTGCCATGCCGACTTACGATGTCCGCGGCAAACGCGACCTGGGGGCCACTGACAAAATCCAAATGACTCTTGAGCCCTGGAGCCCCCTGATTTTGACTCGAGCGCCCCAGCCCATTCCGCCCCTGCGCGTAGAAACGTCTTCCGAGGTTAAGCCGGGCAGCCCGCTTGTTATCACGCTGCGGAGCGAGGCGCCCTTACCCGAAGGCGCTTTTCGAGTTGTTCGCCTGGAGTTTGTAACACCCGAGGGTCGACCCTACGAACTCTACGCGCGAAACGTACGGGTTGAATCCACACCTCAAAAGGAGCATTTTCATTTGGCATACAATGACCCCAAAGGACCCTGGAAGGTGAACGCGTACGACGTGATGACGGGCGGCGTGAAGGAGGCGACGTTTACATTCGTGGCGTAAGTCGGAGCGATTCGATGGTGTGTCGCGAACCCCGCTTACTAACGCGCTGACGACATTCTTAAGCCCCAAAGGGGCGGCCTAACAAAGCCCAGGCCAACGGCCTGGGTGAAGATTCGGTGCCGCGCGATTCGCGAGCCCTGAAGGGGCGTGACAAGATGATCGACGCGGCGGAGGCGACGGTCCGCGGAGGCCAACGTCTGGTTATTTCGCCCTTGCAGGGCTTGCTACCACAGAAGGATGGACTCTGCTTTGAAACCCAGGCCGTTGGCCCATATGCGCTAACTTAACACCCCGAGGGGTGGTAATGCCGGTCCGAATGAGCGCTTGTGCAGGCCCGGAGGGCCGACAGAGAGTAGCCCACGGCGTAAGCCGTGGGACCGAGGAGCCACCCCTGGTTATCTCAGCCCCGGAGGGGCGACAGAAGCTCCCACGCGAGATCTGTCGCCCTCTCCGGGGCTGTGAATATTAGCGCCACATTCCTTCCCACGGCTCACGCCGTGGGCTACTTTCTGGCGCCGCTCCGCGGCCCTCGGAGTCCCGGCACCTTAAGTTAGCGCTTATGGGCCGTTGGCCTGGGCTTTGTTAGCCCGCCCCTGCGGGGCTTGAATCATTAGAATCACCTACGCCCAATCGCTCGAGGGCTGACTTATGCTACAGACTCCTGTGACACTACGCCAGGACAGGCTTCTATGAAGTGTAGCCTCACATTGCTCGCGATATTCGCGTTGGCGACGGTAGCCCGAGCTGCGAGCCCCAATGTGGTCTTGATCACAATTGACACCGTTCGGGCCGACCGCGTGGGCTGCTACGGCTACCGGCAGGCTCACACGCCCAACCTGGACAACTTGGCGAGTGAAGGAGTGCTGTTTCGAACAGTTGTCGCTTCTGTGCCGCTCACTCTGCCCTCGCACTGCTCGATCATGACGGGCACTTACCCGACCGTCCACGGAGTTCGCGACAACCTGGGCTACACCCTGGGGGAATCCCCGCCCACGCTGGCCTCCATCCTGAAACAGCGCGGTTACTCGACTGCGGCGTTCGTGGGCGCCGACGTCCTGGACCCTGGGCGCGGGTTGAACCGCGGCTTCGACACGTATTCCTGCCCGCTGCGCCGGAAAATGGGCCAGAATAATCCGCTTGTGTTTAACGTGGTCGAACTGCAGCGCCCCGCAGAGGAAGTAGTCGCGGACGCTCTTGGCTGGCTGTCTGCCCAACCCAACCCCGCAACCAAACCGTTTTTCGCCTGGATCCATTTGTACGATCCGCACCTGCCCTACGACCCTCCGGCGCGTTTTCGCGCCCTGGTTCGTGACCCTTACGATGGAGAGATCGCCTACGCCGATTATGCACTCGGCAAGGTTTTTCAGTATTTGAAGGAACACCACGTTTACGACTCCACTTTAATCGTCGTGGCGTCCGACCATGGCGAAAGCTTCGGAGAGCACGGCGAATACGCGCACGGGTATTTCATTTACGACACGACCTTGCTCGTCCCCTTCATTGTCAAGCCGCCGTCTGGCACCGGACTGGTGGTCCATCGCTCGGAGACTCCCGTCAGAACCATCGATATCGCACCCACGGTGCTCCAGTTTCTCAACATTGCAGCGCCGCCCAGCATGCAAGGTGTTGGTCTGCTACCCCTGCTCCTCGGCAAGACGACCACCTCAAACACCGGTGCCGCCTATTGCGAAACCTTTTACCCGAACGAATTCGGCTGGAGCGCCCTGCGGGCGCTGCGCACCGGGCAATACAAATACATCAACGCACCGAAGCCGGAACTCTACGACCTCGCGCGCGACCCCGAGGAAAAACAGAACCTTTACCAAACCAGGACAGCCGTGGCCTTCGACCTCAAGGCGAAGTTTGCTAATCTGCTGACGAGGATCACGCCCAGGGAGCCTCCCCAACGGTCGGCGTTGGCTCCTTCGGATTTGGCGGCCCTCGCTTCGCTCGGCTATGGGGCAACCTCAGCTCCGATCGCGCCTGAAACACCAGGACATCCGCTGCCTGACCCGAAAGACGAACTACAGACGTTCAAAACTCTTTCCTCGGCCACCCAGATGGCCGCCGAAGGCAAGTGTGACCGAGCCATGCCGTTACTCACCCGTTTAACGCATGAGCAGCCAGGCGTGTACCTTGGCCAACTCACGCTCGCCAAGTGCGAACTCGCATCCGGCAATTACAGCGCCGCGGAATCGGCTCTGGATTCAGCTCTTCACGCGAGTCCGGGCCATCTGGACGCAGTGTCTTATAAAGGGATATGTCTCTTTCAGGAAAACCGCTTCAAAGATGCATTACCCAGCTTGCAACTGGTTGAGAAGGCTCTGCCCAACGAACCCTACGTTCACTATTATCTTGGCTCGATCTACGAGAGTGACGGGTCGGCTGGGCCGGCGCTGGAAGAATTCCAAAAGTGCGCCGCTTTGGACCCCAATTTCGAAGTCGCCGTGTATAAAGCGGGCTTCTTGTTGGCAAAGAGCGGCAAATTCGCGGAGGCGATTGTCGAATTCAAAAAGGTGGCGGACATGGACCCTGGCAATGCCTCCGCGCACTTCAATCTTGCGCTGGCTTACGCCAAATCCGGGAACGAAAGTGCAGCTCAGCCGGAATTCGAAACGGCATGCAAGCTCGACGCCACGAAGTGCCTTCCCCGCGATCAGCGATAGAAAGACGGAACCTGTTTCCCTGCTGGGGACTCGTGGCGACTAAGGCGGATTCTGGATGCGTTGGCTGGCGATTCTCCTCACGCTTATCGTCCCGGGGACGGCAGACGTTGCTCGCCGGCCCTTTCTTGACTCGACATACACGTCGAAGGCCTTCGGAGAAGAGCGCCATTACCGCATCTTTCTGCCGCTCGACTACGCTTCGAGCAAACAAGCTTATCCTGTCATCTATTACTTTCACGGGCACAGCGACCGTTACACACTTGAAAAATACGACGACGGCAAGGATACCGTCCCCAAGATCGCCGCGTTTGTGGCGGCGCATCCCGTGATTGTCGTTGCTGTAGACGGCTATGTGGCTCGGGACTATCAGGGCTTCTACGGCGGCACGCCCTGGGACATCATGAAGGATGGCGGAGATTACGATTTCGGCCCCTACTTCCTTGAACTGGTCTCACACATTGACAGCACCTACCGCACTCTCACCTCCCGCCGCGATCGCGCAACTTCCGGCTTGAGCATGGGCGGTTTCATGAGCCTTTACCTGAGCGCGCGTTATCCCGACTTGATCGGAAGCGCCTCGGCATTTAATCCCGGCCCCGAGTTTTATGTCGGTGACAAGGGCCGGCGCGTATTGTGGCGGCCGAAAGATCACGTGACGAACCACACGCGGACCGTGGTGCGGCTGGTGCGTGCCAGCGGGGATTACATCAGCCAGTATCACGAGGAGACTCGTGACGCCTACACGCGGGCCGATAACGTTCAATTTGAGTACCGGCAGGACGAGTACCACCGGCATCGGGCCACTTCGATCGCCGAGACCTTCGAGTTTCACATGCGGGCCTTTGCCAACCCCGCCCTCGATGATATCCCCGACACGTGGCATCACGCCGATGCCTACTCTGCGTTCGATGTGTGGGGCTATCACGTGAAGTCCACGGGAGAGAGCGCGGGGCTAACCTACCTCGATGATGTCTGCCAGGGTGGCCTGCGCGTGACTACCCGGAAGTGGGCTCCCGATGGACCGTCTATACCGAGCCGGCGCATCACGCTTGTCACCGCTCCGCTCTACGAGCCCTCTCGGTCCTATCTGCTCTTCGATCGCAATCTCTCGACGGGCGCCACCTCGAAGCTAATCTTGCAGGCAGCCTCCGATGGCCACCTGACCATCACCACAGACGGCGCGGGTCACCAGTTCAGCTTTCAGGGGCCCGGGGCGGGCGATCAATCTCCGCTTGCGCTCCCTCTCACCGCAGGGGATAAGTTGAAGCTTCCGCCGGAACGCGACCTGACTTTGCCGATTCAAATCTACAATCCCCGCGACACGCCAATGACGGACGTAAAAGCGACGCTTTCGAGCGAGTACCCCACGGTCCAATTGCTGGCCAGTGAGGTGACCATCCCGAGGATCGAACCCGAGGCTTCCGTTGACATCCGCGATCGCATGCGTGTGCGCTTCACGGCCGGCGAGAGTTATTTCGCTCGAGCGCGGCTCAAGTTGGATTTGGTTTACGACGGGTGGCACACCGTCTCGAAAAATGTCGATGTCCTGGTCATTCCTGAGAATGTTCCGCCGCCGCTCGAGGTCGCGATCGTGGATGGGCGCACGGCGACGTTCAGCGTTTTTCGCCAGAAGGGCAATCAAGGCGGAGGGGAGTCGGTGTCCCGGACCGTCACAGAAGGAGCGGGTGACGGGAACGGCGTGCTTGAACCCGGTGAGGAAGCAACGTTCTGGGTCCGTATGCGCCAAGGAATGGATCCCTTTGATAAGAACAACTGGTACCGCGCAAGGGTTTATTCGGACTCGCCTTGGGTCACGGAAGTGGATCGACTGGAGGAGCAGAAAGGCCTCGAGTGGACAGGCGCCAAGGAACTTACCAGCGTCATCCGTCTTTCACCCGAAACGCCCCATGGCACGCGGATCCCACTGCTTCTCGACAACGAATCCTGGAGTTTTGCTTGGACGCCCGACGTCCGGTACGGAGAGGAAAAACTCTATCAGGCTTTTCAGCTCCACACCCACCACTTGCACCGGTATGAGCTGGTCGTTCCGTGAGCCCGGGAGCGGCGCGGTCGCTGTGGTGTCATTGTCGCAGGCCCTTCAGCATTCCAGCTTCGAGCCAGGCGAGGCCCTGGCGAGCGTACAGATAGGATTGGTCAATTTCCAGCGCTTTGTCGAAATTCTCACGCGCCAAGCCATCATTTCCCTGCATGGCGGCATAAATCCCTGCCAAGTCGTAGGCCTGAAGGCGAAGATTGACCGCGGTGTCGGTCTTCCGCTGCTCGTTGACGGTCGCGAATTCCTTGAACCAGTCTTCGGCTTTGTCGACTTGGCCCGACTTGTAGAGGCCGACGGCGCGGAAAAGGCCTTCGCCTTCAATAGCATCGTCCAGCGTTTGGGTGGCCGCTTGCCAAGTAGTCTTGGCCGCGGCGGAATCACCGGCTGTCTGATGCAGCAGGGCCTCGTACATTAACAGCCGCGAACTGTTGACGGCAGCGAAGTCATCGACACCCAGGCTCGAAGGAGGCCGCGCAGCCGACTTCAGGTCTGCGAACGCTTCGGAGAACTGGGAGTTCCCGGCCGCCTGGAGCGCCAGCATCAGGCGAATCCCGCGGTAGAGGTGGAGAAGCGAATAGGAGAGGTGCGTAGCTTGAAACTTGTGCGCGTCAATAATCTCCAAGGCTCGTGAGTAGTTACCCATCTGCGCCTCGAGCGAGGCCAGTTTCTGCACCACTTGATCACTGTTGGGCTGAAGTTGCAGGGCCTTTCCAAAAGCACTCCTCGCCTGCTCCGTATGGCCCAGGCGTGCATTCACGTTGGCCACCAGAAGCGTCGTAGCCAGATGGTCTGGACGGGCCTCGGAAGCGCGAGTCAAGAGGCCAAGCCCTTCCTCTTGCTTTCCTTCTACCAATGTGGCCATGCCCAGATTCCGCAAAGCCGAAAAATTACGTGGATCGACTTGCACGGCGGCACTCCACAGTTCGGTGGCATCCCCACGCCGGTCCCGGCTATAGAGCAGGTCGCCCAAAAGAACTCGGGCATTGGGGTCTTTCGGATCGACCTTTGTCGCCATCGTCAGAATTTTGACGTCTTCCGCCCGGAAAGGAAAAATCTCGAGCTGCTGGTCCTCCTGCCGCGCCCGCTCGAGAAACTGCCGGGCATCCTGCTGGTCACCGAGTTGCACCGCGGCATAAGCGCTGTAATAGAGGAGAAGAGGGTAGGGAAGCTTTCCGTCCTTCGTGGTAATTCCCAGGCCATGCGCTAGAACTTGTGAAGCCTCCTGCCAAGCCGATAGCCGGAAATACTCGGTTGCCAGCTCCAGGTACCCTTGCGGATGTCGAGCGCAAGCCAGGTCGAGCAATTCCAGATCTTCCGAGCGCTTCGACTCGGACACTTTACGTTGAAGCCATCGCTCGGCCTGTGCGAAGGCGTTTGTCGGATCAAGAACCAGGATGGCGTTCGTTTCGTTCTGCGCGTCCGATATGTGTCTCATCTTGCGCAACAGGTAAGCGTATGCCTCTCGAACTGATACGTCCTCGGGAGTGAGTGCAGCGGCCGCCGCGAGTTTCTGCAAGGCGCCGATTAAGTCACCTTCGTCGAGGTCGAGCAGGCCCAAAACGTGGTCGCGCCGCTCGAACTTGTCTGAAGAAGGGAGTATTCGATAGTAGTTCCGTCGGGCATCCAGGTGGCGGCCCAATTCGGCCTCAACAATTCCCAGGAAATAATGCGCGTCATCGCTCGTGGGATCACGCTCCAGAACCTTCTCGAAATGTTGAGCGCCAGCTTGCCACTCGAAACGATCCAGCGCTAGCAAGCCCAATCGGAGCTGCGCTGGAGAAAAAAGCGGGTCCTTGGCGAGCGCCGCGTTGTAAGCCCTCTCCGCGTCGTCGATCTGCCCGAATTTCTCGTGTCCGAGTCCGAGTTGATAAGCTTCCTCCGCCGCCAGCGTTTCCAAGGGTCCGAACTTCCTGGGAATCGAATCGCTCGCGTAAGATGCATCGGGATGCGACCCATCGGGATAGAATTTGTGGTCGAGAAGAACCGCTCCTTCTTTGGAAACAATCTTCAGTTCGAGCATTTTACCGGAGGTCTCCCGTCCCAGGGGAACCTCAGTTTGAAAAGACTTCCCAAACATAAGATCCTCAGTTTCGCTCCATATCCTTTGATCTCCGCCGTAAAGTTCGTGAACGGTTCCTGGAAAATCACCGGTCGGTGTGACGGCGAGTTTCGCCATGCTGGGGCGCTCGGACGGGATATCGAAGTGAACGGCCACATCGCGAGTCGCGGTGGTCAACCCGCCCAACTTGCCTGCGCCAAACCAGTATTCGGTCCAGCCATCCGTCTTTCCGGGATCGATGAACTCGTAATTGCCATCCCAGATGAAGCGGCCGCTCTGGGTCTCCATGTAAATGCCATCGTGATCAGTGTAGTTCTCGGCCTGACGAAAAGCTGTCAGGCCGGACCCAAACGTCCAAGTCTTCTCGCCGCGTGCCAGCAGCCGGTTGGTGTAACAGATCGTTCCGTAGTCGGCCTTGTAATCGTAGATGGACATGAAATTGTCGTAAATATCGAGGCCGAACACCCCCAGCATATTGATGTTGTTCTTGTTCCAACTCAGGTCCGTTCCATCAATGACAGGCCATGTGCTCAACGCCGAGCTGACGTGGCCGATGGTTTTGGTCATAGGATAAATAAACCTGCTTCCTTCCGAGGCGGCAACGCCGGCATTTGTCCAAATCAAGTAGCGGTTGGGCAGCAGGTTCTTGTTGCACAGGCGGGTGGTGAGCTCGATGTAAGCTTTGCCCGGCCGCAGCGTCACCTCAAGAAACATCTTGTCCCGAAAGAAGTGATCAACGTGCGAAAGCACGACCGTAGCGCTGCCATCGGCGTGGCGCACTAGCGCCCAAGGCCAGGGCTCGCCAGGCCAGGTAATCATGTGGGTGTCGTAGGGCCCGTAAAGCTCGAGATTGCCAACCGGCCAAGCGTTACGCGCATTGTAGCGGCCGGGCTTGATAACCGTCGGGTGATAGAAAAGCTCCCGGTCCGCCACCTTATCGTGCGCCGACCAGATTCGGCCGCCCAGTTCCGGAAGAAATTCCAATCGCAAATACTCGTTTTCAAGCACCAGCGAGTCATATTCGACGGCAACGGGTTTCTCAGTCCGTGATTCCCAATCCAGCGCGGTGTAAGGATAGAAGCCGACGTTTTCGATCGAGGGGAAGAGCGGGGCCACGGTTTCAGAATAGCTGTAGGTATAGGTTGGCCAAACCCGCGTGCCATGCGTGAACTTGACGGGCCCCTGACCCTGTGCAGTGCCCGTAAGCAGAAATAGCAGAAAGGTGAACGCCAAAAGTGAAAACAGCGTCGGTCGTCCGCTGATCGTGGTCCGTCGTTCGTTCCTCGCAGGGTTGCGCCGCAGCCACAACCGCAACGGACAACGGACCACTGACAACGGACTCGTTAACATTGGGTTGCTCCATAGCTGGCAGCCGTGAACAGCATCGCCACCCGGTAGGCCAGCGCGGCGTGACCGTGGGAAGCTTGTTGAACGATCCCGTAAACGGGGTAGGGCGCAGGAGGCGTGAGGATTACCAGGCCGTAGATAATTACGTTGCGCAGTGAGAGGACGCGCTTGAACTCGGGCTTATATCCGAGCGCTTCCAGCGTCGCGTCCGCAACTTGATCAGCCATCCGGCGAAGCCTGGTCGATCCCCCACATGCTGCCTGGCCCCATTTTACATGCTTGCGGGAATCACAAAGTCGGTCGTGGGCCTCGTGCTCCAGTATGATATGCGAGCGCGGTAGAACAGTCCACAGGCGAGCCGGCAAAAGCAAGCAGACAATTGAAGAGGGTGCGAATTCCCGTGTAGCAACGAGCTTCCCATGGGATGAGTCGCATCGCCCCCGCCCGAATGTTAAGGACGGTCTTGGCAAAAACCCAGATCGAGGGCAAAATGCTTCTCAGCCGAATCGCCATGGCCCTCTGGAAGGAGGCGAATGATGAGCCGAGAAGAAGTTCGCGCGCGCATCGAGGAAATAGGCATTATTCCAATAGTTCGCGTCTCGACGGCCGAGGAAGCATTCTTCGCCGCCGAGGCGGTCGCCTGCGGTGGCATTCCCATCGTGGAAATGGCTATGACAATCGAGGGGGCTCCGGACGTGATCTCGCAATTGGTTCGCAACGCCCCGGAGATGATTGTTGGGGCAGGTTCCGTATTGGACGCGGAGATGGCGCGCGTGTGCGTGGGAGCCGGGGCTAAATTCCTCACGAGTGAAGGATTCGATGAGGAGGTGGTCGAGTTCGCGGGCAAGGAAGGGGTGGTGGTTTTGCCCGGCGCCTTGACTCCCACGGAGGTGATTACGGCCTGGAAGGCCGCCTCGGACTTCGTCAAAGTCTTTCCCTGCGCGGAAATGGGCGGCGAGATCTACATCCGTGCGCTGAAGGCGGCATTGCCTCAGGTGCCGATGATCGCGGCGGGAGGCATAACTTTATCAACGGCGGGCAATCTGATTCTGGCGGGTGCTGCCGCGCTGGGCATCGGACGAGAGTTGATCCCCAAAGATGCCATTAAGCAGCGCCGGGCGGGATGGGTGTGTGAACTGGCACGAAGGTTCCTGGGCCACGTGCAAGACGCCCGCAGCAGGACCGCGGCGTGGAAGGGAAGTGTCGCCACACGAAAGTAACACGGAAGCGCAGGATTCAGGAGTCAGGATTCAGGAGTCAGGAGCCTGCGAAGAACCCTCCTCGTGGAGAATTCGATCAATGTGGGAAGCCGAAATGATCGCTGCTCCGGCAGGAACATCGAAGGTGGGAAAGCGTTGAGCTTGCTGACGGCCGCGGGGCCTCTTCCGCTCGAGACCCTGGCGCGCGAGTTTCGAAATGACCTTACCTAATCGCTCGCCCGAGACGTGCGACAAATGTTGGGCAGCTGCATAGACATCGTCGTCCAGTCCGATGGTCGTTCTCACGCTCCGAGTATGATACCGTGAAACGTCGAGGTCAAGTTGCACCCTCTCCATATTATGCAGGTAAAATCAGGGCATGAGATTGAAGATACCCTCGCGGGTCGCCGCGAATTGCCGCAAGACGCCTGAGGGCGCGGCGTGGCTCGACCGATTGCCGCGGATTCTGCGCAGCGCCGAGCGACGTTGGTCGCTGCGCGTGGGAAGCCCTTTCGATAACGAAGAGGTGAGTTGCGCGTGGGTGGCCCCGGTCGCACTCGCCGACGGGACGGAAGCGGTGCTCAAGATTGGCATGCCTCACATGGAGGCGCAGCACGAGGCGGAGGGGTTGCGATTCTGGGACGGCGAGCCGACCATCCGATTGCTTGCCGCGGAAGATGATCTTGGCGCCATGCTGCTGGAAAGCTGCCAGCCCGGAACCGCGCTGCGCGCCGCGCCGGAGGCCGAACAGGATGTCATTATCGCGGGATTGTTGCGGCGTATCTGGCGCGCTCCTTCGCCCCCCCATCCCTTTCGACCACTCTCGGCTCTGATGAAGTTTTGGAGCGACGGGACGCTAGCAAACATCAAGAGTTGGCGCGACGCGGGGCTGGTCCGTGAAGGTCTGCGACTCTTTGAAGAACTGCCGCGCACCGCTCCCAAAGAAGTGCTGCTGGCGACCGATCTTCATGCCGGCAATGTGCTTCGCGCAGCGCGAGCGCCTTGGCTCGTCATTGACCCGAAACCGTTCATCGGCGATCCGGCCTATGATGTGACTCAACACCTGCTCAATTGTTCTGAGAGATTGCTGTCAGATCCGGTCGGGCTGGTCCGTCGCATGGGTGATCTGGCGGGCGTAGACCACGAGCGCATTCGTCTCTGGACCTTCGCCCGCGTCGCAGTAGACCCACCCGATGATTGGAGCAACGAAGATTGGAAAGCTGTCGCTAGAGCGACGGCTCCTTAAGGAGTTATCTGGTGCTTAGCTGAATTAGCGTGCGAACTTGTTCGTCGAAAGCGGCAGGGCGGGGCTTCGGAGTTTGCGTGAAGACGTAGTCTGGACTGTCATTCCGAGCCCTTCACTGTCATCCTGAGCGCAGCGAAGGATCTCGCTCTGGGGCCTCAGGGTAAACTCCGCGAGGAATCTCGCTCTGAGTGTTTCTAAGGCAGTGCGAGATTCCTCGTCGCCTGCGACTCCTCGGAATGACGTGCAATGGGAGTTCTTACACAGACCCTAAAGCCCCGCCCTTCCGAGGGCCACTTGAAATTGCGCTCATTAATCCAACCAAGCACTAGCTCCTTAACAGCCGCCGACCTTGCAGACTAACCTTGTCCTCGACAAGCAGGCAAACAGCTTCCGAATAGATCCGGTGCTCCTCCTTCAAGATTCGCGCAGAGAGGGATTCTGGAGTGTCCTCATCCAGGACGGGGACGACGGCCTGGCAGACGATGGGGCCGGAGTCGACGCCCTCATCGACGATGTGAACCGTGCACCCAGTGAATTTCACGCCGTAATCGAGGGCCTGCTTCTGCGCGTCGGTTCCAGGAAATGCCGGCAGCAGTGCGGGGTGAATATTCAGGATGCGCCCCGGAAACGCGCGCACGAAATAGGGGCTGAGGATGTGCATGAATCCTGCCAGGCACACCACATCCACTTGAAAGTCCTTGAGGACTGAAACAACTTCGCGGTCGAAGGTTTCGCGTTCTTTGCCTTGGGAGGGAATGAAGCGGGTTTCGAGGCCCATCGTCTTGGCTGTGGCAAGGCCCGCAGCATCCTCCTTGTTGCTGATAACTACAGCGATCTTAGCGGGGATTTTCCCGGCTTGCACATTTCGAGCGATGGCCTCGAAATTCGAGCCGCGCCCGGAGAGCAGGATGCCCAGGTTCTTCATGAGAGCACGTCCATTGATGATTTGTGATTGGTGATTTGCGATTGGTGATTTGTGATTGATGATTTGTGATTGATGCTCTCCTCGTGATTCGTAGTCATTCAACCCGCATCGCATGTCATTCTGAGCGAAGCGAAGAATCTCAGCAGTTCATCCGGCGCCGTTAGAAACCACGCCAACTACAGAGATCCTTCGCTGCGCTCAGGATGACAGTCAAAATCACAAATCTCAAATCGCAAATCTCAAATCTCAAATCACAAATCCCCAACGTACTTCACGCTTGGCTTGCCTTGCTGAATATCGCCAATGATCCAGAACTTTTCCCGCGCTTTCGAGAGCAATGTCGTGACGCGAGCCAGCTTTCGCCTGGCCACAATCAGCAGCATCCCAATTCCCATGTTAAAGGTGCGGAGCATGTCAGGCTCAGGTACGCCTCCCAGCCTCGCGATCAACTTGAAGATCGGGAGCACCGGCCAACTCCCCAGACGGACCACCGCTTGGGCGCCTGGAGGAAGTATGCGCGGCGTATTATCGGTAATGCCGCCACCGGTGATATGAACCAACCCTTTAATCAGGTGCTCGGCAAGCAGGGGCTGCAGGACATTCCAGTAGCAGCGGTGCGGGGCGAGCAGTTCGTCGCCCAGGGTTCGGCCCAATTCCGGCACCTGCCGGGTGAGCTTGATTCCTGCCTTTTCGAGGAGCACCTTGCGCGCCAGGGAATATCCGTTCGTGTGTAATCCCCAGGAAGGAAGCCCCACGATGGCGTCACCCGGGGAGATCCGGCTGCCGTCGATGATCTCGCGCTGCCGCACCCAGCCTATGATGCAGGCCGCCAAATCGTATTCGTTGGGCGGGTAAAAACCCGGCATCTCCGCCGTCTCGCCGCCAATCAATGCACAACCAACGGATCGACAGGCGGAGGCCACGCCTCGCACAACGTCGGTAACCACCGCGGGATGCATTTTTCCTGTGGCCAGGTAATCGAGCAGGAACAAGGGCGCCGCCCCGTGCACGGAAATGTCGTTGACGCAGTGGTTCACCAAATCAGCGCCGACGGTCGAGTGCCGCTTCAAAGCGAAGGCGATTTTGAGCTTGGTTCCTACGCCGTCGATGCTCGAGATTAGAACGGCGTCGCGGGGAAGGCCCTTGATGGAGAAGAATCCGCCGAAGGCTCCGACTTCTTTCAGCACGCGTGCGTTGAAGGTTTTGCGCGCCAGGAGTTTGATGGACGCTTTAGCTTTAGTGGCCGCGTCAATATCAACACCAGCATCACGATAAAGCATAGGTCATTTGTGATTTGCGATTTGAGATTGGTGATTGCCGTACTTTAGCCACAATTCACGCACTCACCGCGCTAGAGAATAGCACATTTGTGATTGGTGATTGGTGATTTGTGATTGAACCCCCTCACCCGACCCGCGCCGGCTGGTGAATGCGCCGTCGCGGGCCACCCTCTCCCCTAAGGGGGAGAGGGCATTTTCATAACGGAGATGGGCCTTGGAGTATACGCTCAGGAGGACAGTTGCAATCACCAATCACAAATCACAAATCGCCAATTCAGAAGGTTTTTCCCGTCCTCGACCAGCGAGTTTTACCGAAGAAATTCCAAAGGATGGAGGCGTCGAACTTGAGCCGGGATGTCAACTCCTCGCTGGTCCACTCGCGGGTGGGGGCGTCGTAGGACCAGTAGACAAAGAGCGGCTCACCCACCACGTTTTCGAGTGGAACGAAGCCCCAGAATCGGCTGTCCAAAGAGTTGTCGCGGTTGTCGCCCATGCAGAAGAGGAATCCCTGGGGCACGTGCAATCCGTCCTGGCGAATGAAATTGGGCATTTCGCGCGCCCATGACGGGTCCAGTCCCCAGGCGGCAGGCAAGGTCTCGAGCACGTTGAGGGGCGGTGGGAAGTTGTCCCTTAAGGGTAAAGTGGAGGAGTACTGGAACTGGGCATAAGGCTCCTTAAGCGGCCGGCCGTTGACGAATACGCTACGGTCTTCGATTCGGATGACGTCGCCACCCACTCCGATAACGCGTTTCACAAACATTACGGAGGGATTTCGCGGATAGCGAAAAGCAACGATGTCCTGGCGGTGGACGCTCCGCAGAGGTGGAATGCGAAACGACGTGTAAGGAAGCCGCGGCCCGTAGAGAAGCTTATTAAGGAACACGTGGTCGCCGATCAAGATCGTTGATTCCATCGACCCGGTCGGAATCACCGTAGCTTCCGCGATGAAAGTCCGAATGCAGAACACTCCCACTAGAACGACCAACAAGGAGCGGACGGTCTCCCACGCGCTTTCGCGTCGCCTGGACGTGGGTTCCGGTTTCTCGCCGTCAGGGTCGGGCAAGTTGGACGCAGCCGGTTCCGAAACGGGCTGCCCCGAAACAGGTCCTTCCGCAGTTTGATTCTCGAGCGGTTCCATATCTCTCAGTCCCGGTTTCGAATCGCAATCAGAGGCTCTTGAACGGTGGTGGGATAATTCCCTGAATAGCACGCCAGGCAAAATCGCCCCTGCGTATCGCCTACCGCACGGCGCAGACCCTCGAGCGACTGATAACCTAGGGAGTCAGCTCCCAGGAATTGTCGTATTTCCTCGACATTATGAGTAGATGCGATCAGTTCCTTTTTCGTTGGCGTGTCGATGCCATAAAAACACGGGGAGGTGGTTGGGGGGCAACTGATGCGCATATGTATTTCCTTCGCCCCGGCCTCCCTTACGATTTGAACGATCTTCCGGCTGGTAGTGCCCCGTACGATCGAATCGTCGACCAGCACCACTCGTTTGCCCTCGATCAGACTTCGCACGGGGTTCAGCTTCAACTTGACGCCGAAGTCCCGGATCGCCTGGCTGGGCTCGATAAACGTGCGGCCCACATAGTGGTTGCGGATCAAAGCGATTTTGAGCGGGATTCCGGACTCTTCGGCAAAGCCCGTGGCCGCCGGAACGCCTGAGTCCGGCACTGGAACTACCAGGTCGGCGTCCGCCGGGTGCTCGCGGGCCAGAAACCGTCCCAGCATTTCGCGGCTGGCCTGCACCGAACGCCCGAATACCATGCTGTCCGGGCGGGCAAAATAGACGTGCTCGAAGATGCACTGGGCGGACGAAGCAGGAGGAGCAAAATGCAGCGAGGTCACTCCGCGGCGGTCCAGGATGACCATCTCGCCCGGCTCGACGTCGCGAATAAACTTGGCGTCGATCAGGTCGAAGGCGCAAGTCTCCGAAGCCAGGACGTAAGCGTCGCCCAGTTGTCCCAGGCTGAGCGGGCGGAAACCGCGCGGATCGCGGATGCCGTAGACGGCGTCTTTGAAGAGCATCACCAGCGAGTAGGCCCCCACCACTTTGTCGAGCGCCTCCGCCACGGCCTCGGGAATGCCGGCCTGGCGGGAGCGGGCGAGGAAATGCAGGATTACTTCCGTGTCGCTGTTGGTTTGAAAGATGTCTCCCCGGCTTTCGAGGTCGCGCCGGATTGAGCTGGCGTTCACCAGATTCCCATTGTGAGCCAATGCCACCTGGCCCTTATTGCAGCTCACCTTCAGGGGTTGGGCGTTCTTAAGGTCCGTGTCACCCGCCGTGGAGTAGCGGGTGTGCCCAATCGCCAGATATCCAGGCAAGGCCTTAGTGACTTCGGAGGGAAAGACCTCGTCCACGTGGCCCATCCCTCTCTTGCAGGTAAGTGACTCGCCGCCAGAAACACAGATGCCGGCGCTTTCCTGTCCCCGGTGTTGGAGCGCGTAGAGGCCTAGATAGGCCAGTTTCGAGGCTTCAGGGTGTCCATAAACTGCAAATACCCCACAATGGTCGTGAAACTTGTCGTCGGGCAGAGAGAAAACTGGGAAGAAAGAAGACGCGAGCTGCAAAAAATCCTCCAGATCAGGAAGGATGGCGGTGCTGAAGCGACCGTTAACTTCAGTTGAATCAATGCGTTCAGTGCCAAACCGGCCCCCACGCTTATCCGGTTCTCGGCACGCCGGCTACAATTCCCAGCCCCTCGCTGAAAGCGTCTCCAGCAAGACGCGCCGTCCATACCGGCAATGACGGCTCCTCCTATTGTGCGCCTAATCCCAGACCGGCGCAATAGGTTTGTGCGGGAACAGCTTTGGTCTGGATGTAGCGCTGGCCTTCGGCCAGGATTTGCCGGCCTGAAGGTCGCGGCGCTAGCTTCGAATCAGGACACCGCCAGATTTAGGACACTAACCGGCAGAGCAGATCAACGAAGCTATCAATCTCCGTCAATCTGAAATTGAAGAACTGCGAGTGCTCATGCAGGAGTCGGATCGTCTGTCTGTGAACCTCAGCGGAGCGAGGCAGTACAAGAGCATGGCCAGGGGAACAGTGCTTCAGGCTCAGAGGATCGAGGAGTTAACAAAAGCCAACGTCTTCTCGCGCTAGAGAGGGGGGCCCCGGATAGTGATCCGAGGCCCCGTGTTCAGGTTACGTGGCAAGAATTTCTGAAGGTGACAAACATCTAATAACTACTTGGATACTTTGTCTGTGCACTTTTGATCACTTTTCGATTTTTCTCAGCAACGCAACTATATATCACTACCGGGAAGGGCAAGCTCTACCGTTACGTAGTCAAGTTGCGGTAGACTATTAGGTTTCCGGAAGAACGTGAATCGCTTTCTGCGGGGTTTCAATCGCCAGTTTGTGACCCGCCAAAGTGAGCCTATGCGATCGAGCCGGAGACAGTTTCCGACAAACTACGGAGGAGCTATGGCCCATCCCTGGAAGACGAAGAAGTGGTTTGTAAGCCCATGGTGTTATCTGCCCGAAGTCCGGAAGGGCTTCAAGTTTGCGCCCAAAATCAAGATCCATGACGTGACGTTGCGCGATGGCGAACAGCAGACGGGCGTGGTTTTTCGCCGCGAAGAGAAGGTGGAAATCGCCAAGCGGCTGGACGCGATGGGGGTGCACCGCATCGAGGCCGGAATGCCCGCCGTCTCGCCGCAGGATCAGGGGGCGGTGAGCGATATTGCCAACCTGGGCCTAAAAGCAGAGATCTTCACCTTTGCCCGCTGCATGGTGAGTGACGTGGCGGCCGCCAAGGCGTGTGGCTGCAAGGGTGTGATCGTCGAGATTCCCTCGAGCGAACACATCATCAAGAATGCCTATGGATGGCCACTGGAGCGCGCCGTGAAATCCTCCATCGAGGCTACATTGGCTGCGAAAGAGGCCGGCCTTTACACCGTCTTCTTCACCATCGACTCGACCCGCACGGAAGTGGAGAAGTTGCTGGACCTCGTTCAGCGTGTGGCCGAGGAAGGCCATATGGACTCCTTCACGATCGCTGACAGTTTCGGCGGATGCACCCCGGAAGCGATCTTTGCTGTGGTTAAGAAGGCGATCAAACGACTCAAGAAGCCGGTGGAGATTCACTGTCATCAGGACTTCGGGTTGGGTGTGGCCAACACCATCTACGGCCTTGCGGCGGGAGCCTCCGTCGCGCACACCACGATTACCGGCCTGGGAGAGCGGGCGGGGAACGTTCCCATGGAAGATGTGGTCCTCTCGCTGCTCTGCCAGTACGGGGTCAAACTGGGGATACGCACCGAGAAGATGTGCGAGGTGTCGCGGTTTGTTCTCGACCTTGCGAAGGTCAAGATTCCGGGCAACCGTCCCATTGTTGGTGAAATGCTCTACCAGGTGGAATCCGGAATTGTGGCCGGGTTCGTACGCAAGGCGCGGGACAAGGCCCCGCTGGAATTTGTCCCGTTCTCTGCAGAGTTGGTGGGCCAGGCGCCAGTGACTATCGTGCTCGGCAAGAACAGCGGGCTACCCTCCATTCAGGAATGGTGCGAGAAACTGAAAGTGCAAGCCAACGAAGAGGACATGCTCGAAATGGTGCGTTTGGTCAAGGAGAAGTCGTTCGAGAAAAAGGACCTGCTCACGGAGGACGAGTTCAAGACCATCGTGGGCCAGGTGCAAAACCGGGCCGCTGCAGCGAGCTAAGGCGCGGCTACACCCGGTTCTTTACAACCGGCACAGTGTCATTCCGAGCGAAGCGAGGAATCTCGCCCTGCGCGTCTTCTTCTCTGGGCCTGACTCAGAGCGAGATTCCTCGCTTCGCTCGGAATGACACCAGCGGGTGATTCCTTCACCTGCTCGGAGGAATGGGAATGATTCACAGCTTAGAGGAGTTGATTGCCCGCGCGCGGCAGCTTGGCCCGGCGAAAATCGCGGTCATCGAAGCGCACGACCCTGACGTGCTGGAAAGTCTGGCGCAAGCCGAACCGCTGGGACTGGCTCTCCCCACGCTGATCGGCAGGCCCTCCAAGATTGAAGAGGCTGCTCGCAAAGTAGGCTATAACTTGCGTCCCGAGTCGCTGATTTCGACCTCCGGGGAAGACGCCTCGATTCGCCAAGGCATCGATTTGGTACGGGAAGGCCGGGCGGACCTGCTAATGAAGGGCAAGGTGACCACGGCCAACCTGATCCGAGGGGTTCTCGACAAGGAACGCGGCTTGCGCGCGGGAAGGCAGTTGAGCCAGGTCATCGTTTTTGAGACGCCCCGAATTTCCCGCGTGATGGTGATGACCGACGGGGCGATCAACATCGCTCCGACGCTCGAGAACAAGGCGGAAATCTGCCGCAACGCTATCGAGGTGGCGCACGCGCTGGGCATCGCTGAGCCGAAGGTGGTCTTGCTCGCGGCGCTCGAGTTCGTCAACCCAGCCATGCCGGCAACGGTGGATGCCGCAGCGCTGGTGCAGATGAATCGCCGGGGACAGATCACGGGCGCCTACCTCGAAGGCCCGCTGGCCCTCGACGTTCCGCTCAGCCGCTTTGCCGCCGACCGCAAGTCGATTTCGAGCCCTGTGGTTGAGGCTACTGATGTGTTCATCGCGCCGGACATCGAAGCGGCGAATATCCTCTATCGGGCGATTACCTATTTTGCGGGGGGACAGTCCGGCGGGATCATCGTCGGGGCGCGCGTGCCGCTGGTGGTGCTTTCGCGGGCGGAACCGCCGGAAACCAAGATCCATTCCATCTCGTTGGCGCTCTTGCTGATGCACCATCAGCGCGGGGGGTAGTGTGTCATTCGAAGCGAGGAATCTCGCTCTGAGCAGGCCGATCCGAGCCCAGTCCGATTCACGCAAGTCCCAAGAACGAAGCAGAGCGAGATTCCTCGCTTCGCTCGGAATGACACGCATTGCGAAGTGGCCGTCATAGGGTCGGCCTATAGGGAGATCTGTCTTGCGGATTCTGGTTCCCAATCTCGGTTCGACTTCGCTGAAATACCAGCTCATTGAAACCGAGGGCGAAAGGGTTTTGGCCCGCGGCAAGATCGAGCGCATCGGCAGCGCCGAGTCTCCGATCACCAGGTGGGACGAGAGTGGCGGAAGCGAAGTGAAAGAATCGGCGCCGATCCCCGACCATCGGGCCGCGATCACGTTTCTGATTGACAAGCTCGCTCACCGCGACTCGTCTGCTGCGAGCGACGGCGCGATTGCGGCAGTTGGTTTCAAAGCCGTGCACGGCGGCCCACGTTACTGCGGGAGTTTTCTGGTCGACGACGAACTGCTCGAGGCAATGCAGGAGTTCGTCCCTGTTGCGCCCGTTCACAACCCCATCTACATCCAAGCCATGCAGATCTTCCGCGAGGTTTTGCCCGGAGTCCCGATGGTGGCGGTGTTCGAGACGGGTTTCCATTCGAGCCTGCCGGAGAGAGCATTCACTTACGGCGTTCCCTACGAGTGGCAGGAGAGGCACGGCGTGCGCCGCTACGGCTTTCACGGCTCCTCGCACCGCTACGTGGCGCGTCGCGTGGCGGAGATATTGGGCCGGCCCGCATCTGAACTGCGGCTTGTCTCCTGCCATCTGGGAGGGAGTTCGTCGATTTGCGCGGTCGAGGAAGGGAAGTCCGTGGACTCGAGTTTCGGTTTCTCCGCCCAGTCCGGAATCGAGCACGCCACGCGCTGTGGCGACCTTGACCCCTTCATCATTCTGCACGTGATGGAGAGAGAGAAGCTGACGCCTGCGGAGATTCGTGAGGCCCTTTCGAAGAAAGGCGGCCTGCTCGGAATCTCGGGGCTAAGCAGCGATCTGCGGGATCTGGAAGAAGCGGCGGCGCGGGGCCACCGGCGAAGCGCCCTCGCGGTGGAGGTGCTCGTCTACCAGATCAAGAAGTACATTGGGGCCTTTGCTGCCGCCATGGGCGGCCTCAACGCCGTGGCCTTTGCGGGCGGCATCGGTGAGAACTCCTGGCGGGTGCGGCAGGCAGTTTGCCGGGACATGGAATTCCTCGGCATCCGCCTCGATGATGAGCTGAACTGCCAGCCTGTGCGCGGGGACCGCGTCATTTCGAGTCCGGCGTCCGGCGTGGCGGTGTTGGTGGTGTACACCAATGAGGAGATCGTGGTAGCCCGCGAAACGGAGCGCGTGCTCCGCGAACGAACGTTGTAGGGGCGGCTCGCAAGCCGCCCATCGAAGGCTTCACCACAGAGATCACAGAGTTCACAGAGTGGAGTTCGTCTTCTCCGCGATCTCTGTGTCCGCTGTGGTGAGTGCTTTTTCGCGGTAGGGCAACGGGAGGCTTTGATCAGACATGAGACTCGTCACATTTGAGGCCGACAACGAGGTTCGACTCGGCGCCGTGAGCGACAACTCCGTGATCGATCTCGAGCTCGCCATGGGCTTGCTTCGCGCCGATACGCTCGGCATCGAGACGCGGCCTGAGCTACAAGAGTCGGCTGACACTGTCTTGGCCCCGGGAGCCGCACCGCGCGACATGACTGAACTGCTCGAGCGCGGCGCCGCGTGGCGCCAGGGATTGGCGAAAGTCCTGGAAGCCGCGGCGGCGTTTCCGGACCCGGCGCGGTTGCCTCGGGGCCTGTCGACACCTCTCGGGAAGGTGCGCCTGCGCGCTCCCCTCTTGCGGCCCGGCAAGATCGTGTGCGTGGGGCTCAATTATGAATCCCACCGCGCCGAGCAGGGAATCCAGACACCCGCGCGGCCCATCTTGTTCCTCAAGTCGAATAACACGATCTGCGGACTCGGCGACCCCATTGTCCTTCCGCCCAACTCGCAGCAGGTGGACTTCGAAGCGGAGTTCGCGGTCGTCATCGGGAAGCGGGGAAAGGCAATACCGGAAGAGAAGGTCTTCGAGCACATCGCCGGCTACACCATCCTCAATGACGTGAGCGCGCGCGACCTGCAAATCGGCGACAAGCAATGGTTCCGAGGGAAAAGCTGCGACACCTTCGCGCCGCTTGGCCCCTGGATCGTCACCAAGGATGAGATTCCCGACCCGCACGCGCTCGGAATCTCCCTGACCCTCAACGGCAAGACGATGCAGGATTCGAACACCTCTGACCTCATCTTCACGATTCCCTTTCTCGTCAGCTACCTCTCCCAGTCGCTCACCTGGGAACCCGGTGACCTGCTCTCGACGGGCACGCCCGGCGGCGTGGGCCATCACCGCAAGCCGCCCGTCCACCTGCATCCTGGCGATTCGGTCAGCATAACGGTCGAGAAAATCGGGACGCTCACCAACCCCGTCGTGGGGCCGTGAGTAGCTGCGGTCCTTTGTTTTCATATACATTCTCGCTTTGTTCCGTCGATTTCTCGTACGCCAGGCTGGCGCAAACCCCCGATTTGTGGGGTCTGCGATGTCCCGAAGGGACACGCCGGGGCAAAGCGGTGTAATCTGACCGAACTGCGCCTTCGGCGCATCGCAGACATTCGAAAGCAATGTCTGCGCCAGCCCACGTTCCTTTGTTTTCATAGACATTCTCGCTTTGTTCCCGCGAAAAACCTGTCCTTGCTAATTCCGGTTGGCGCAGACCCCGATCCGTGGGGTCTCGGATGTCCCGAAGGGACACGTGGGGGTAAAGCGTTCAATCCGACCGAGCCTGCGCCATCGGCGCATCGCAGACATTCAAGGGCAATGTCTGCGCCGGCCTACAACCCCACCGTGGCATTGTAGCCTATAATTCTGTGTTTGTCAAGAGACAAGAAATCTGGCCTAGATACGGTCAAGAGGGACCTGTTGGCTGACTGGATATTATCTCTTGCATCCGCCTCGAGACAGGGATATATTGTCCCCATCCGGGTAGTGGTAGAGTCTGAGCTTATAGCGGCGAGTTAAGTTCTCCAAATCGCGGTGTGAAGCCGCCTCACATCAAACTATACCAACACCCCAAACCGAATTCCTCTGCACTGTGGGGGTGCCCATGTTACCTGCGCTCATTCCTGACGAGCGGACCGCGACCAGGCGGATCGCGATCTACGCCGGTTGCATGTTGAGCGTACTCTTCGCCGCCTTGTTGCTGAGCGTGCAAGGCCGACTGCGCGCTCCGAAGAATATCCCAGATGCACGTGGAAACCCTGCGTTTGCACAAGCCCGGCCCCGGCTGATCGCGAAGTACGGCAGGCTTCCTCTAAGTTTCGAGGCGAACGGGGGACAAGCGGACGCTCGGGTGAAGTTCCTCTCGCGCGGTCGGGGGTATGGTCTGTTCCTGACGGGCAACGAGGCAGTGTTGGAAGTGCAGGAGCCAGGAGTCAGGAGTCAGGAGTCAGGAGCCGAACTCAACCGCTCGCCAGGGCTGAGCAGTTTGCAACGGACCACGGATCGCGGACCACGGACGAGCCCCTTAATCCAAAATCCAAAATCCAAAATCGAAAATCAGTTTGTTCGTTTGCGATTGGTGGGCGCGAGGTTCGATGCTGAAGTGATCGGGCGCGACGAACTTCCGGGCAAGGTGAATTACTTCATCGGCAACGACCCGAAGAAGTGGCGCACGAACGTGCCGACCTACGCGAAGGTGCGGTATCGTAATGTTTATCCCGGCGTGGATTTGGAATACTACGGCAACCAGGGCGGGGAACTCGAGTATGACTTCATCGTTGCCCCGGGCGCCGACCCGAGCGCCATCGCGCTGCAGGTAGGGGCGGTTCGCGAACCGCCCCTACGGATCGACCGCTACGGCGACCTCGTGATTTCAGCCAAAGGCAGCGAGATCCGCTTCCACAAGCCTGTGATTTACCAACCAGGTTCACCGGGCGAGCAACGGATCACGAACAACGGACAACGGACCGCCGCTAATCCAAAATCCAAAATCGAAAATCCAAAATCAGTTGAAGGCCATTTTATTCTTGACGCCCAGAATCGCATTCACTTCGCGCTGGGCCCGTATGACCGCACGAAACCGCTGGTGATCGATCCGGTGCTCAGCTATTCGACTTACCTTGGCGGCAGCGGGGGCGATTCGGGCAACGCCATTGCCGTGGACTCCTCGGGCAGTGCCTATGTTATCGGGCGAACAGGGTCGGTGGACTTCCCCACTACAAACCCGTTCCAAGCAAGTTTAAAGGGATTACCAAACGTATTCGTGAGCAAACTGAATACGACAGGCACTGGGCTTGTGTACTCCACTTACCTGGGCGGTAGTGGGGGGGATTCGGGGCTCGGGATCGCAGTCGATTCCACCGGTAACGCTTACGTGGGCGGGATCACAGGTTCGACAGACTTCCCCACCGTCAATCCCTTCCAGGCGAACAACAAGTCGCCTGCCAACGGCACCGGGTTTGTCGCGAAACTGGACCCGTCTGGCTCGGCTCTGGTCTATTCGACCTACCTGGGCGGCAGCGGAGGTAACGATGGCGACGCCGTCCGTGGCGTCGCCGTCGACGCCTCCGGTGAGGCCTTGGTGGTCGGATCAGCTTTCTCGACGGACTTCCCTACCGTCAACCCCTTGCAGGCGAGCAATAAGTCGACTGCCAACGGCAACGGATTCGTGACCAAACTGAACGTAACCGGCTCAGCCCTGATCTATTCGACTTACCTGGGAGGCAGCGGTGGTGACTCCGTCTTCGGCATAGCCCTGGACGCCTCTGGAAACGCCTATCTGACCGGTTTAACTGAGTCGGCGGATTTTCCCACCGCCAATCCGCTTCAGGCGACTCTGAACGGACCCGCCAACGCGTTCGTTGCCGAACTGAACCCCGCAGGTTCGGCCCTGGTCTATTCAACCTTTCTGGGTGGGAGCGGCAGCGACCTGGGGAATGCAATTGCTGTGGACTCCTCTGGCAGCGCCTATGTGACTGGGTTCACTGGGTCGGCCAATTTTCCGACCGTCAACCCCCTACAGGCGACCAACAAAGCAGCACCGCCCTTGAGTCAAAATGCCTTCGTGTCCAAGCTGAATCCTGCGGGCGGCGCGCTGGTCTACTCGACCTACCTGGGCGGCAGCGTATCAGACGCTGCCTTTGGAATTGCGGTTGATGCTTCCGAAAACGCCTACGTGGCCGGAAATACTTCTTCCAAGGACTTCCCAACCGTCAACCCAGTCCAAGCAACCAATAAAAGTGCGGGATGGGAAGGGTTTACCGCAACTACGGCTTTCGTTGCGGAACTAAACGCAGGGGGCTCGGCCCTGGTCTACTCTACTTACCTGGGCGGCAGCTTTCCGGACCAAGCCAACGCCATTGCCGTGGACACTTCGGGCAACGCCTACGTAACCGGCCAGACCCTCTCCTTTGACTTTCCCACGGTTAACCCGTTCGAACCGGCCAACCGGAACGCTCAGCCGCCTGGGCCGACAGCGTTCGTCGCCGAACTCTCGCCAGGCCCTGCGCCGGCCCTCAGCTTCTCCCCCTCCGTCCTCAACGTCGCGAGCGTGCCCGTAAATACCACTAGCGCGCAACAGATTGTCACCGTGACGAACCTTGGGAATGCTCCGCTTACGCTCACCGGCATTACTGCCACTGGCGACTTCACGGTGGTCACTGCGGCCTCCACCTGTCTTTACGTGGTTCAAACAGTGGCTCCCGAAGCGACCTGCACGATCGCGATCACTTTCACGTCCCCGACGCCAAGCCTCAGCACCGGCACGCTGACGGTCACAGACAATGCTCCGGGCAGCCCTCACACGCTTCAAATGACTGGCAACGGCCCAGGGTCTCCTGCGATCATCTCTTCCTCATACCTGGGGTTTACCGCCTACATTGGGACGTTGAGCAGTCCACAGGCTGTGACGCTGACGAATACGGCGGCGGCGTTCCTGACCGTCGGCAGTGTGACCATCACTGGCGATCCTGGCGAGTGGACGCAGACCAATAATTGCCTGCCTTCTGTGGGTCCGGACGCGACTTGTACAATCAATGTCGTGTTCCAGCCCACCATCGGCGGACCCCACCAAAGCACGCTTACGATAACGGACGATGCCATCAACAGTCCCCAAACCGTAGCTTTGAGCGGCACCGCCAATGCGCAGGGTCCAGCTAGCCTTTCGCCTACGAGCCTTTCCTTTGGCGATCAGACGGTGGGGACAACGAGCCCAGCCCAGACGATCATGCTGGTTAACCCTGGCGGGCCCGGTGTGCCTGAAGTCGGGACCAGCAGCGGGGATTTCCAGCAGGAAAACCAGTGCGACAGCTTGACGGCTTTGACCATAGATACCCCATGCCCCATCACGGTCTGGTTCACACCTACGACCGCTGGGCCGCGCACCGGCACGCTGATCGTTAGTTACTTCGGGTCGACACCGCTCACGCTGACGGCGAGCCTTGCGGGTACGGGCGAGTTACCCAGCGTGGGCCTTTCGGCGACAAGCCTGAACTTCGCCGCGCAAACAGTCTCAACCAAGAGCGCGCCACAGGTGGTCACGCTCACGAACACGAGCCCTGCGGCTATCGGTCCCCCCTTAATCACCCGCTCCGGGCCCTTTGCCGAGACCAACAATTGCGGTGGTTTCGTGCCCGCCGGCGCTAGCTGCAAGATCAGCGTCACATTTTCTCCCATTGGCGCCGGGACTGGAAGCGGTACGCTGACGCTGACGGACAACGCCGGCACCCAGACGGTTTCACTCTCGGGCACCGGAATGGACTTCGCTGTGACGAGTTCTGCCACGAGCCAAACCGTCTCCGCGGGGCAGTCGGCGAATTACTCTTTGACGCTGGCGCCCCAAGGAGGGTTCGACCAAACGGTAAACCTGACGTGCACCCGCGCACCGTCTGAATCCACCTGCACGCTCACGCCGAATACTGTGACACTGAACGGCACGGCATCAGGGACAGTTGCGGTGGCCATATCGACTACAGCGCAATCATTAGCGCCGCCGCAGGGAAGATTCCTGCCGCCGAGCTTTACGGGGTTGGGAAGGGTGTTCTGGCTATACGCGTTGTTGTGGCTGGCCAGTGTGCTGGTGTTGGCCGGGGCGAGGAAGCGTCGCGCCGCATGGTTGCTGGGCGCAGGCTTGCTGGTCTTGATGCTTTGGAGCGCCTGCGGAGGAGGTGGAACGACAACTCCACCACCCAGCAATCCCGGCACGCCGGCGGGAACATATACCGTGGACGTAACGGCGACGGATGCCTCGACTTCCACGCTCACCCACACGATTAAACTAACCTTGACGGTGAACTGAGGCCGGCGTGGTCCCCCTCCTTGGCTGATCCTGACTCCCCTCCAAAGCCAAGGAGGGGGGAGGGTGATTGGGTTGTGCGATGAATTCGTGCCCTGCGACGGGTTCCGGAGCCCGCCGGGGCGGGCGCAAGAATATGGCCCACGGCGACAGCCGTGGGGAGAAAGCAGGGCCGACGCGCCTGAAAAGCCCCGGGAGGGGCGACAGAGCTGTCTTGATGATCGCAAATCTTCTGTCGCCACTCCGTGGCTCAGCGTGCTCTCTGTCTGCCGTGATCCCACGGCTGTGATTCGGAAGTGTCATCCTGAGCGCAGCGAAGGATCTCTGCAGTTGTTCGTAAATCGCTGAACCACAAGAAACTGCCGGGATCCTTCGCTTCGCTCAGGATGACAGCCATCGATTTTTTCACAGGTTCTGTCGCCGTGGGCCACATTCTTGCGCCCGCCCCGGCGGGCTCGGGAACCCGATCGAGCCTATTCTAGCGCCTACGGGGATTAGGGGGCGGTTGGCGGAGGACGCACTCGAACCCACCGCCCCCTGCCTCCTCGACCGCCGAGGAGAGGGAGTCTAATCCTATCTTGCCAACTGGCTCACCGTGTCAGCGGCCGCTTCGAGCGGAAATGAGACGTGAACCGTGTCCTCGTCTGTGTCCACGTCGATGAAAACGGATCCGCGCAATTTGAAGATTCTTACGTGCTCGCGACGGCTATCCACCTCGACCAGGGGGCCGTCGGCGCAGCGCGCCAGTTCAATGCTGGCCGCCCTGATGGTCGGAAGCCATGGCCTGATTTTGTCGCGAGCATCGTGGAGTTTGGCTCTGGGGATCATAAATGCAGCAGCCGGTGCAATGGCGGCCGGCAGAATCAAATGGATGTGTTTGCCGTCGTTGCTCTTTTCCCGCACGTCTACCCTCACCGCTCCTTCGTTGCAGACAATCACTGAGCCTGCCGTGAAGACCGCGAGAGTTCCCGCCAGAACCGCCATGCCTGCCGTCATAATCCACCGCCTTCTGGTGACTTGCTTGGAGTGCGGCAGCGGAGCCTGCGGAGCTGCCGCCTTCGCAATCCATGCGAGCTGACCGGGTCATGCCGCAACTTCGCAGGCGGCAGCTTCGCTGCCGCACTCCAAACTATCAGTCCGCGGCATTGTTCGAATCCACCCAGATGCGCACGTCGTCTTCGCCGTCCTTCACGGTGACCAACTCGAGGTTCCCGTATTCATCCAGGGCACGAACTGCCGCCAGCACATTCAGTTCGTCGTTGGGGCCTGAGAGCAGGGCGCTCGCGACTTTGAAGGGTACCTTGATATCCACCGTCTGCCCCGCCTTCGAAGCCTGGTCTTTCTTCGCGCCGCGCGCGCGGTTTTCGTGAACTTTGATGAGCAGGAACTCCCCGGCTTTTGCCACCTCCACGTTCTGATCCTTCGACTGGACGGTGACGAATTGGTTGTCCTGCGTTTTCCGGACCGCTTCGAGCAAAGCTCGCACGTCCACCTGGTCGAAGGCATGGCCTTCAACTCTGACCTTCCCGTTCGAGAACCTGTCGGCATGGATGGTGGGAAGAACCGCTTCCGCCAGGCTAAGTGGAATATTGACGCGTACGTGATCACCGTCCGGGCCCGATTCGATCACCCGGACGTGGATCCAACGGTCCGCCGGCCAAGCCAGCGCCGCAAAGACCAACATGCCAATCATCACACCAACTGTTTTCTTCATCATCGGGGATTACCTCCTCGCTCTATGCATAGGAACGCAGGCAAGGCGGAGAAAGTTCCACAATTTTCGGTCTTGTAGTGCGGGCGTCTCGCCCGCAGTCGCGGGAGCGTCCCGCTCCCGCGCGCGGGCAGAGCCTGTCCTGAGCGTAGCGAAGGAATGCCCGCGCCACGAAATAAGCCGCAGAACCGGCAACCCGAGCCACCGCACCGGTGTCTAAGCCAGAGGACGGCGAATGGGTCCTTTCGATACGCCGCTCCGTGACGCTCCAACACGAGGGGGATTCAATGCGCAGGCTACTATTTACAAGTGTATTAATGGTCTTGCTGGTTGGCGTCGCGAATGCCCAGCCGAAGCCCGGCGGGCGAACCGCGGCGGATGTGGCGGCCGATTCGCAGGAGCGCTTGCCGGTGAAGCGCGTGGTGCTCTACAAGAACGGAGTCGGCTACTTCGAGCACTCGGCCCGGGTTCGCGGCACGCAGGAACTTAATATCGACTTTACTACTGCACAGCTTAATGACGTTCTCAACTCGCTTACCGTGGTGGACCTCGGCTCCGGCCGCATCAGCGGTGTGCGCTTCAACTCGATTGCGCCCTTGAGCGAGCGGCTGAAAGCCCTGCGGTTGCCTCTCAGCGAGGGAACCTCTCGCGACGACTTCCTCAACGCCCTGCGTGGCACAAGGGTGGAAGTGCACAACGGTTCGGTGTCCGGCGTGGGCCGGGTGTTGAGCGTCGAGACGCGCAAAACCCTTAACCCTAAGGGCGAACAGCTCGCGGAGGTGACCGAAATCTCCCTGGTATCTGACGGCGGCGAACTGCGCACTTTCGAGATGGGGCCCGCCACCTCGGTGCGCATCGCCGACCACGACCTGAGCGACGATGTGGGACGGTACCTTAACCTCATCGGGTCCGCCAAAGCCATGGACCTGCGCCGCATGACCATCTCCGCCACGGGCGACGGCGAGCGCGACGTGTTTGTGAGCTACATCAGCGAAGTTCCGGTGTGGAAGAGCACTTACCGCATCCTGCTCACCGACAAACCCGACGATCCGCCGCTGATCCAGGGATGGGCGGTTGTGGATAACACCATCGGCGAGGACTGGAAAGGCGTCCGGCTCTCGCTCATCGCCGGCGCGCCGCAGTCCTTCATTCAGCAGATCTCGCAGCCCTATTACGTGCGCCGGCCAGTGGTGGCGATGGCGCAGGAAATGATGCTGACGCCCCAGACGCATGAAATGGCGCTCATGGCAGCGCCGGCGGCTCCTGTGAACGGGCGGGGCGAAGGAGGAGGAATAGGCTCGGGCCGGGGTGGGGGCATCGGCCCCGGCGAAGGTGGAGGAACCGGCGGAGGCATGTACTCCGTCGGTGCCGGCGTAATTGGCGGCGTCTTGGGCAAGGCAACCGGCCTGGAGGGGACTGTTCGGGATCAGACCGGGGCCGTCATTCCCAACGCTAAGCTCACCCTGAGGAACATCGCCAATGGCCTCGTCGAGACCGCTCGCGCCGATTCTAACGGCCTCTACCGATTCGAAAACGCTCAGGCTGGAGACTCAAGTCTCACCGTCGAGTCTCCCGGATTCCAGCGACTGGACCTCAACAACATTGCCGTTTCGCCAGCCAGGATGAATCAGTTCAATCCTACTTTGGTCGTGGGCGAGAGTAAGGAAATGGTTATGGTAGCAGTCGAAGCGGAACAGCCCGAAGCTGAAGCGAAGACAATCGGCGACCTCTTCGAATACGACATCAAGCAAACCGTCACCATTGACAAGAATCAGTCGGCCTTGGTGCCGATTGTCCAGGCGCACGTCGATGCGGAGAAGGTCACATTGTGGAACGCGAACTCGGCCACGGCCCTGCGCGCCCTTTGGCTGACCAACACCAGCGGGCAGACTCTCGACGCCGGCAGCTTTAACGTTCTCGAAGGGGACACCTTTGGTGGCCAGGGTTTGCTCGAGGCTATTCGCCCGGGAGAAAAGCGGCTGGTATCCTACGCTCCTGACCCGGCGGTGCACGTCCAGGCGAAGGACGACTTCTCCGAAAAGCCCATCAGCAGAATCGTAATCAATAAGGGCGTGATGCTTACCACGCGGGAGCAGCGAGCCACCAAGACCTACAAACTCTTCAACTCGGACGCAAGCAACCGGGACGTCATCGTCGAACATCCGGCCCGCGACGAATGGAAGCTCGCCGACAACTTGAAGCCGGAAGAATCGTCAGCTTCCTTCTATCGCTTTCGGGTGAAACTGAATCCGAAGCAGAGCGCCCAGTTCGTGGTCGAGGAGCACAAGCCGGAGACCACCGAAATGGCGCTCACCAACCTGACGAGCGATCAAGTCGAAGTGCTGACCAAGCAACAGAGAGTCACACCTGCTATGGAACAGGCTTTCCGGCAGGTCCTGGACCAGAAGAACGGCATCGCTGCGCTCGACGCGCAAATTCAGGGGCGGCGCCAGGAGCTTGATGCCATTGGTACGGATCAGGCGCGCCTGCGCGAGAACATGAAGGCGCTCAAGGGCAGCGCCGAGGAAAAAGCGTTGACCGAACGCTATACGCGCGAACTTAACACGCAGGAGGACCGCCTGGCTGCGTTGCACACCCAGGTCTCCGAGCTGAAAGAAAAACGCGAGCAGGCGGCAGAAAAGCTGGACCAGACGTTGAATGCGATCAGTTTGAGCGAGGCGTTCTGAGTCAGCGCGTGCAATCCGGCGGGTTGCCTATAGCGACAGAAGCCCCGGAGGGGCGGCCTATCACAGCCCAGGCCAACGGCCCATAGGCGTTAACCTAATGGCTCAACCGGCGGCAGCATAGGTCTGAATGACCCCTTCCAAAGGCCCGGAGGGCCGACAGAGAGTAGCCCACGGCGTAGGCCGTGGGATGGAAGAGCAACCCTGAGTTGCCTCAGCCCCGGAGGGGCGGCAGAGGCTCCCGCAGGATCTCTGTCGCCCCATCCGGGGCTGTGAATATTAACGCCGCATCGGGTCCCACGGCTTACGCCGTGGGCTATTATCTGCCGCCGCTCCGCGGCTCCTCAAGCCGCCCTGGGCAACCACAAGGGTTGTCCCTACAACGGCCCGCGCAGGAGTGATGCAAGGCTCTTGCCTGTGGCGAGAAGCCCTTGAGCTTCGTCGCGTTTTATCCTGCGATGAAGCATCAGCAAGGCTACGGGCAAACTCCCTCCGGAGGCTTTCAGGGTTTGCGCGGCACGAACCGGACTTGCGCCCGTGGAGCGCATCAGAATCCTCTGGCCTCGCTCGTGCAGTTTCCGGTTGGTCAAGCGCATGTTGACCATCCAACTGGAGAAGACTCGCCCCAGGCGGACCATCACGGTGGTGGAGAGCATGTTGAGGACAAGCTTCTGAGCGGTTCCAGCCTTCATACGGCTCGAGCCGGTAAGCACCTCCGGGCCGACCACGGGCGCAATGAAGACGTCCGCAAGCGGCTTCATCGGGGCGGCAGGGTTGACCGTCAAGCCGATCGTCTTGGCGCCGAGACGGCGCGCATAGCCCATTCCGCCCAGGACGTAAGGAGCCTGCCCGCTGGCGGAAAGCCCGACCAGGACATCTTTCTTGCTGAGTTTAATACGACGCAAGTCACGTTCAGCCTCGAGGGGGTTGTCCTCCGTCTCTTCCGAGGACTTCAGCATCGCGCCGCGGCCGCCTGCGATCACGGCCTGCACACGGTCGCTGTCGAAGGTCGGACCGCACTCGGCGGCGTCGAGCACCCCCAGCCTTCCACTGGTCCCCGCACCCAGATAAATCAACCGCCCGCCGCGGCTGATGGCTTGAACAGCCATATCTACCGCGCGCGCAATGCGTGGTGCGACCTTCGCGACGGCGGGAGCGACGCGCTGGTCTTCCCGGTTGATGATGCGGAGGATTTCAGCGGTGGGTTTCGTGTCGAGGGCTGCTGAAGCCGGGTTTTCGCGTTCCGTGATCCGGAGTAGGGATTGGGGACTGGGGTCTGGGATCTGGGGCAATTCTGATTTACGAATTCTCTTTTGTTTCATACCAAGTTGCAAAAAGGGGCCGGGGGCTATCCCGCCGTGCCTACCACCAACTCTCCTCCAGGAGCACCTGCGCTGGATTTCGACTACACTTTCGCACTGAATGCTGGGAAAAGCAAAAGGATATTTTCCCCACGCTTAGAAGGTCGTGATACAGTGTGCAGTCTAGTGCCATAGACCGGACAATGATCATTGCTTTCCCGGCGGGCGCATTTCCGGCGGTTCTTCCGGCAGGTTCTAGCCCACGGTGGCGGATCCCGGTAGTGCTGGCGGTGCAAGGTCGAAGTATCCCGGTAAATACAATTTCTCCGTGCGCTCAGGGGTGGGATCGCGATCTAAATTCCCAAGCAGCCGAAAAACTATAACCGTTTCTTAAAGTTGGTGGGGGGCCTGGGCGGACTGCTCTACGGCATCGATGTGGGCATCATCGCGGGGGCCTTGCCCTACTTGGTTGCCACCTCGGGGCTGAACGCGGGGCAGATTTCGTTTGTAGTAGCTGCCGTGCTGTTAGGCACCGTGATCTCAACCCTTTTTGCCGGCGTGCTGGCCGATCGCATGGGACGGAAGTATCTGATGATTCTCAGCGGGGCGCTGTTCGCCGCAAGTATTCCGGTGATCGCGCTCTCGCACGGCTACGGACCGCTGATCTTGGGGCGACTGTGCCAGGGTATCAGCGCCGGATTGATCGGCGTGGTGGTGCCGCTGTACCTGGCCGAGTGTCTGGCGCCGGAGGACCGCGGCCAGGGCACTGCCATGTTCCAGTGGCTGCTCACCATCGGCATCGTGGCGGCCGCTGGGGTGGGGATGTATTTCAGTTTGAGGGTTGAAGAAGTCTCGAGGCTGGGCAATCCGCAACTGCTGTTCGCGTATAAGGACCAGGCTTGGCGCAGCATTTTCTGGGTTTCGCTACCTCCGGGAGTGCTCTTTGTGCTGGGTGGGTTTGCCGTGGCGGATTCGCCGCGCTGGCTGTTCCGGCGCGGGCAAAAGCAACTTGCGCTGGAGGCGCTTTTACGCTCGCGTGCCCCGGGGCAGGCCCGCCTGGAACTGGAGGAAATGGAAAGTAATCAGGCTGCGGAAGAAATCAAAGCGGCGGGAAGACGCATTGCCGAGAGCTTGCTTCAACGCAAATACGTGCTTCCGTTTTTACTGGCCTGTGTGATTCTGGCCTTGAATCAGACGACCGGCATTAATTCGATCATCGGATACAACACGGCTGTCCTGGTCCAGAGCGGTCTGTCGGACGTGGCGGCGCACTGGGGTTACATTATTTTCACCGTGGTGCAAGCTCTGGGCACGGTCGTGGGAATGCTGCTGGTGGACCGAAAAGGGCGCAAGTTTCTGCTCTCACTGGGCACGGCGGGCCTCGTGGCGTCGTTGGTAACGACGGCTGTATTATTCCACCGCAGCGAACGTTATCGTGTGGACGCGGGCCAGGCCGTCCAGACAATGCTGGGTGCGCGGGCGGACTCGACGCTGAATCTTACACCGGAACTGGAACGGCAATGGCTGACCGAAGCCGGGCAGGCCGATCTAGCGGAAAAGCCGACCACGCTGACCATCATTTATTCTTACGGCGATTTCAGTGCCGTGACTCCGGCGGCGATCTTGAATCATGGGCTATCGGCGCCGATTCAACTCAGCCGTTCAAACTGCGTTCCAGCCAATAAAGTATTGGCCTTCTTTTCCGATCCTTTCGGCAATCTCGAGGAGGCTCGCACCGCTCCGTTGCACATCCAGCATGCACTGATCACGCCATTGCCCAGCTCGGGGGACGGCTGGATTGTGGCCATCAGCCTGTTTGCTTTTGCTGCATTCTATGCGCTGGGGCCGGGTATCTGCGTCTGGCTGGCCTTGTCGGAACTGATGCCCACCCGAATCCGCTCCAACGGCATGAGCATCGCCTTACTGATCAACGAGGCCGTTGCCACATTCCTGGCCGCTATTTTCCTGCCCACGGTTGGCCGTTATGGCTATACCACAATGTTTTTACTTTTCGCCGGCTTCACCGTCCTCTACTTTGTCACCGTGACCTTCTTCTTGCCGGAGACGATGGGGAAGACCCTGGAAGAGATTGAAGCCTTCTTTTCCAGGGCACGTGCGAGGGCCTGACGGAGGCTACCACTTTCACCCTTTTGACTTTCTCGTGCGGGACGGTCCTCGCCTTGGGCATCGTTTAGTCTACGCCGGAACTGTTTCATTTGGGGGGTAAGAAACGATGAAGGGTTTGCGGATAATGAGCTTTTTCCTGGCGGCATGGTTCCTCGCTGGGACGCCGGGTGCTCCAGCGGTCACGGTGGAGAAGGCGAAAAGGCCGGAAGAAGATATTATCAAACAAAAGCTGGCAGCCATCGATCCCGTGGTTAAGGAAGCGATTCGCAGCGGGGACTGTCCTGGCGCTGTGGTGGTGGTGGGGCAGAACGGCAAGGTCGTCTACCGCAAGGCGTTCGGACGTAGGGCTGTGGTTCCGCGCGAGTTGCCGATGAATGTCCACACGATCTTCGACATGGCCTCGGTGACCAAGGTTGTGGCTACCACCACGGCCATCATGCAACTCCTGGAGCAAGGCAAGATTGTCTTGAGTGCGCCTGTCTCCGAATACTGGCCGGAGTTCAAAGACAACGGCAAAGAAAGCGTCAGCGTGCAGGAACTCATGACCCATTATTCCGGGCTACCGCCGGATCTCGAGTTAAAGCCCGAGTGGTCCGGGTACGGCACGGCGATGAAGATGATTGCGGAGACAAAGCTCTTCAACCCGCCCGGGACGCGCTTCGTTTATAGCGACATTAACTTTGAGACGCTCGGCGAGTTGGTGCATCGCGTCTCCGGCCAACCGCTGGATGTCTACTGCTCGGAGCACATTTTCAAGCCCCTGGGCATGAAGGACACTCGCTTCAATCCTCCCTTGAGTTGGCGCAAGCGCATTGCGCCTTCGCAATATCAGGAAGGCGATCGGGGAAAAATGCTGTGGGGTGAGGTGCACGATCCTACGGCGTACAACATGGGCGGTGTCGCGGGCCACGCCGGTCTTTTCTCGAGCGCGGATGACATGGCGATATTCGCCCAGATGCTTCTCAACGGGGGCAGCTACAAACATGCGCGCATCCTGAGCCCGCTGACCGTGGAGAAGATGACCTCGCCCGAGACTCCCCCGGATAAGATGGCCGTGCGCGGGCTTGGTTGGGACCTGGATTCGCCTTTCGCCTCCAATCGGGGTGAGCTATTCGAAGTCGGCTCGTTTGGCCACACGGGATTCACCGGAACGAGTATCTGGGTTGACCCCGTGACCAAGACCTACCTCATCATTCTTACGAACCGGGTGCACCCTAACGGCAAAGGCGACGTGGTGCAGTTGCGCATTCAGATCGCAACTATCGTGGCCGCCGCACTAGGACCCATTTCCGCTGAGCAAGTGCTAACCAGCCGGCGGTCCCTTACGGGTTACTACGAATTGATGAGGGGTTATCGCGAACAGGGCCTTAGAAACGGAAAGGTCGAGACAGGCGTTGACGTCCTCGAGGCACAAAACTTTGCTCCTCTGGAAGGACGCCGCGTAGGTCTTATCACCAATGCCAGTGGCGTGGACGCCGCGGGCCGCCGCACGGTCGATCTGCTCGATCATGCGCCGGGAGTAAAACTCGTCGCCCTGTTCAGCCCGGAGCACGGGCTTGCGACCCAGGCGGATGCCAAGGTCGCATCAGGCACGGATGCGGCGACCGGCTTGCCGGTGCACAGTCTTTACGGCGATGTCGAGAGGCCCACGGACAAGATGCTGGAAGGGCTGGATGCCTTGGTCTATGACATCCAGGATGCGGGAGTACGCTTTTACACCTACACTACGACACTGGGATATTGCCTTGAGGCTGCCGCCCGGAAGGGAATTGACATCTACGTGCTTGACCGCCCCAATCCGATTAATGGCGAGGCAGTCGAGGGACCAGTTCTCGATAACGACTTGCGCAGCTTCGTGGCTTATTTTCCGGAGCCTGTGCGCCCTGGAATGACGGTTGGAGAGTTGGCCCAGATGTTCAACGCTGAGAACCACCTCGGCGCCAAGCTCCATGTGATCAAAATGCAGGACTGGCAACGTACTGATTGGTTCGACGAAACAGGCCTGGCGTGGTTGAACCCTTCGCCCAACCTTCGCAATCCGACCGAAGAGGTTCTTTATCCCGGCGTGGCGATCGTGGAAGGCGCGAATGTCAGCGTGGGACGCGGAACTGACACACCCTTTGAGGTCCTCGGCGCGCCTTGGATCGACTCGCGAACCCTCGGGACGTATTTGAATGAGCGCCACATTCAAGGAGTCCGGTTCCTGCCGGCGGATTTCAAGCCTTCGAGTAGTTCGTTCTCGGGCCAAGTCTGCCACGGCGTCCAGATTCTGTTGCTGGACCGCCAGGCGCTCGATTCGCCGGCTCTCGGCATCGAACTCGCCGCCGCGCTCTGGAAACTGTATCCGAACGATTTCAAGTTGGACAAAACGCTGCCTCTCGTCGGCGCGCGCTGGGTCTTGGATGACATCAAAGCGGGCAAGGACCCGCGCCGGATTGTGTTCGAATGGCAGGACGCACTTCAGCAATTCCGTGCCCTGCGAACGAAATACTTGCTCTACTAGAGGTCGGGGTTATTTTGCATGCGCGTTGGTGGTGCGGTAGATAAGACTCCCACTCTGTGTTAGTCTAACGGACATGGGAAACGCTGGTATCGACACTGCGCTTGACGGCCTCCTGGACCCACTGAGCCGCTGCCTCGACGCCGAGTCAGCGCGGCGGGTGATAGAGATGCGAATTGACCCAGCCGTCCAGTCGCGACTTGACGCCCTGGCAGAGCGCGCCAACGACGGTGTGCTTACTGATGAGGAGCGGGCGGAGTATGAGGCCTTCATGAATGTTGGGGACTTCATCTCCATTTTAAAGCTCAAGGCCCGCAGACACCTGGGCTCAATTCATACTTAGCGATGGTTGACACCACGCGGGACCTTGTGCGGCGCCGAGCGAACGCCAGCCACGCTGGTCTAGCTAATTCCGAACTCCGAAGTTGAATCCGGGGCTGCCAGGCCAACTCATTGAATCTGAATTGGCCGCATTGATCACCTCGAGAACGGAACGGGTGTACGGGTTCTTCCGAAGTCACCCCTCACCCGTCCCACACCGGCTGATGACTACGCCGGCTGCAGGACACCCTCTCCCCAAGGGAGAGGGCGGTCATCGATGATTGATTTCAGCCCTCTCCTTTGGGGAGAGGGTGGCGAGAGTAGCGAGCCGGGTGAGGGGTTTCTTCCCAGAAAGCCTCGCAACTTCGGAATTCGGATTAATTAATGGTGACCTTCACGGTTCGCGTGGTCCTCCCATACTGATTGGTTGAGTAAAGCTTGTACGTCGTAGTGGCCGAGGGCGCCGCAATGATGATGCTCGAGCCGCGCACCGGACCGACTTGCGGCGAAATGATGTTGTAGCTCTGGCCGGCGGTCGCCCAACTGAGTGTCACCGGCTGTCCCGGGGCCGCCGTGGTGGGGTTCGCGGTGAAACTGGAAATCGTGGGCGAAGCGCCGGTCGGTACGTTCGAAGGTGTGTAAACCGTGCCGGCTTCAACCACGTCGAAGTCCGCCGCCGTGACTTGCTTGAGCAGCGCGAGGTCGTCGTTATTCCAGCGGCTATCGGGCGTGCCGGTGATGAAGATGGCGCTGCCATTATCCGCCAGGATCAGGCCGTAATTCTTCATGCAGGTGAGAATCACCTGGTCGTCAGCAGGGTAGCTCGAGATATCGAAATCCGCCTTCAGCCGCAGACGCAGCCCCATGGGTGGTGCGCTGGAACTGGTGTTGCTCGAGGCCCAATGGGTGGCGGGCAACACGAAGGCCTCCTGAGTAGTGGGCACTGTGAAGCGCAAAGCGTGGTTGATCGCGCCCGCGGCGACTTCGTCGTAACGCGCCAGGCCCGCAAAGACCGACAAGCCCGCCGCGTCAGCCGAAGTCCAAGTGTATGGCCGTTGCTCGTCGATGGTCATGTCCCAAACGGCGGTTGAATTGGCGCTCCAGGTGTCGCTCTTCGATTCCTTAGCGTAATAAAGCTCGTAGAGCCAGCAGTTGCCCTGGTCGAGCACCAGCACGTGCCGGTCTCCGGTTCCGGGATGGGGATAACCCTCAATCAACGCGTTCGATGGGATGGGCATGGGGCCGGGGTCGCTTTCACTCGCATAAGTTCCAAGAGTGACCTTAACGTTCGCCTGGGACCCTGGCACGATTTGGTAAGGTATACCAATCGTTTGCTTGTCGTAGGTGCCGGAGCCAAAGTCGGCGTGTAAAGTGGTAGCGGCGCCGATAAAGTTGATGTAGTTCGCGGAATTCGGGTCGACAGCTGCGTTTGATATATTCGTGTTCCATAAGTTGTCGGCAGGGAAGGGGACGAAGCCGTTCAGGCTGGCGCCCTGCCCCAGGCTCATGCCGGCACAGGTACCGGTCTGGGCAGGAAGTGGCAGAGCGAGCAGCAGAATTGCAAAAGCAGAGATCGAGAGTCTATGAAAAGTAAACACGGGCCCTCCTAACGCAGGAATTAATGCCGAGTCAGTATACACACTCTCCACCCTTCGGGCAATCGGGTTGCTTTCTCCATTCCAGCTTCCACAGGTCGTTTGAATTCGCCGCCCTCTTCGCGAGAGCTTTTCCGTGGGACGCGAAGGTACCCTAACCTTGGTAAACAGGGCTGCGCTGCAGCCCTCGCAACCTTGACTAGGAGCTGAATCAAGACCGCCCGGCAGACGAGAGATTACTGAACGCCGCCCAGGATCCCCGACCACCGCGCGAGAACTCAGCCCCGCAGGGACTGGAGTTGAGTGGGGTCCGGGGGTTTCACCCCATAAGCGCTAAGATACGGCTTGACCGAGCGGCCCCGAATGGGGCCAACCGTAAGTAGCCGCAGGTTTTAACCTGCGGATGACAGGAGCGTTCACAAATCAGGCCAACCCCAACGGGGTTGACCTCGGACCGGTCGGCCCCTCCAGGGCCGGAATGTTGATGGACGCTTCATTTTCCGTAGGTTTCACCTACGGCTACTCATGGTGTCCCGCTTCGCGGGACGCAACCCAAAGCACCGCATTGACTGAAGGCGGTTCTTATCTTAGCGCATATGGAGTTTCACCCCCGGCTACTCAAGTTGCTCCCCTCCGGGGAGCACGGCTCCGCGCGTAGTCGACCGTCCACGTTGCAATCGAGGTACAGGAGGTCTTGAAACAGCATCTAGACTTCATCGTTTTTCCTTTAACCTCTACACTTTTGCCCTATTGTATTCGTCTGGATTGGGGAGTAGTATTTCGACGGAAATAATCCGAGCATGAGTCTTGAGAGATTTATCTCCGCACATTGGAAATGCTGCAGCAGCAGTACAGGAGGAAAGATGCGAACTTGCCGACCTATGTTCCTTTTGGTTACCGCGTTTTGCGCATTGTTGATAACGGCGGGACTTCCGACCTTCTGCGTAGCTAAGGAAAAGCCCGTGGTCGTCAGTCCGGATGACGTCACGTTGCGCCTTTTCCAGCTTCTCGACAGTTCTTACGGCGGGAAACTATCGGATCTCTACTTTGTAGGTGACGTCTACAAAGATCCCAAGAACCCGGACAAGGAACTCCAGCACGTTTTCAAGGCGGACTACGAAAAAGCCCGGGCCTTTGGGAGGTTACGGCTCTACGTGCGCAGCGTCGATAAACTTACTCCCGGCCAATTGAAAGACTACACTGCCCAACAGGTCTACGAGTTTGCCGACTCAGATATCGAGAAATTCACCAAGACTGATCCGGGCCCGCTGGGCCGGACGGGCGACCTTTACTTCCAGGCCACGGAGAATGGCCCTCTTGCTACAACCCCCGTCACCGACGAGGCCCGAAAACAATATGAGACCTACATCGCACAGTGGCTCATGCCCGCCCTTGAAAAGAAGTGAGTAGATTTTAGGCAAGCGATGCTTACTGCGACAAGCTGGCCAATGGATTCATTCCGCTATTGCTGCGTGGGCCTTGCCAGGCGGGCCTTTCCTATTTCCATCCCAACAAATTATCACTGCCTGTCCTGAGGCCGGAATCCGAGCCGGCGCCCCCGCCGCCTTCGGGGCGTAAACGGCGAATCCGTGGTAGCCCCTCTATGACTCATGCTCTCAGGACTTGCGCGTTGGGTCCGGGAGGTGAAAACCCCGCTGGTACATGCTATAGTTTGTTTTCAGGGAAGGCTATATGGCAACCCGAACGCTAATTACCATCGACCACTACGACGCGCTTCCTGAAAAGGAAGGCGTGAAGTACGAACTCAATGAGGGAGAACTGGTCACAGTGTCCCCATCGCCTCGCTTGGTGCACAACCGCGTCCGCGACGAAATTGGCTTTCGCCTCAGGGAGTACGTACGCGCCCGCAAGCTCGGTGAAGTAACTATGGAAACGGATTTCAAGCTGACGGAAGGGACCATCCGCATTCCGGATATCGCTTTCGTCTGCGCCGATCGGCTTGCGGGAATCGATCCCCGTCAGCGTCTGGAAGGTGCTCCAGATCTGGCCGTTGAAATTGCCTCTCCGAGCGACGATCCGGATGATCTTGTGCTCAAGGCCCAGCAGTACATCGCGTCCGGCTCAAAGGCGGTGTGGGTTATTTACCCCGACGCCCGACTTGCTTATCTCTACAAAACGGGCGAACGTCCTGAGATTCGCGACGTGGAACAGCCCCTTGACGACACCGAACTCCTACCCGGTTTTTCCGCACCGCTGTCCACCATTCTCTCCAACTAAACCTACACGTGTTGCCTTACTGGAACAGATCCTCGCGGAAGAGTCTCTGCCCTCCAAGTGAAGTGTAGAAGCCCCATCCGGCGATGGCGACGAAGCTTAGCACGACAGCCAGCGCACTGGTGGCGTACCAGTTGCTGAAGTCGAAGGTGTAGGGCACGTTCAGGAGAACGTTGGCGGTGAAGATGGCCACGGCCAGTGAGATCAGGCCGAAGCGGGTGACCGCGTAAGCTGCAATACCAAAAACCACTATCCAGACCGGAACAAAAACTTCCGGATGCGTGTTGCGAAGAGAATTATTCGTTGTCCAAAGGGCGACGAAGGCGGCGGTTGCCAGCCATTTGTTGCGCAGCACGATGCGGAACAGGAACATGGCAAAGAAGAACTCGATTGTACCTCCGATACACTGCATGATGTTAAGCAGCCAGATTCCCACCAGCTCGCGGCCGCCGGTGAGAAGCGATTGACTAGGTAATTGCGGAACTTCGCCGAGGCGGTTCAGGGTGAGGAGGCCAATGCTGATCACTACTGTCCATACCACACCCAGGACAACTCCCCAGAGAACGTCGCGGGCCACCAGCGGGTCGCGCACGCGGCCGGTAGTCAGCCGGCTCCAGGAGACGACCGCCTGCGGCCAATGTCGCCGCACATACGGTTCGAGTGCAAGGTAAAGCATGCCGATGGTTCCCGACAGAAAGAGCCCGGTGCTCACGGCCAGCACGAAACGCCCAAACACGGCGAGGGTAGGAATGAAGTGGTAACGGCAAACCCAGATGGCGACCTCGATCACAAAGACGGCGACCCCAAGGCGAAGAGCGCCCCGAAGTTCGCTCTTGCCGCGCAAGTAATTGCGCCGCGCGATCAGAGCGCCTGTGGTCAAGAACAGGATCACCAGAGTGACGCCCAGAATTGAGCCCGTGTGCTCAAGCCCATTAGTGTTGGATTGCTCTTCACGGCCAGGTGTCACCCATGGCCCTATCAGCCGGAAGTAAACCGGCTTGCCGCGCCAAGCGGCGGCTTCCACGCGCAAGGGCCGGCCGGAATCGGGCCAAGTCCCAGTCCATGCGGCGCGCGTGTCAGAAGCACCCAGTTCCACCCACTGCGGCTCTGCGGGTTTTAGTTCTTTGGGATCGATTCCAGCCGCCGCGAAAAGGGGTTTCCAATCCAAGGGACAGGTCGGCGCAGGGTTCGCGTCAAATTCCTTGGGAATCGCTTCTAAGGAAATCAATCGGCCCTGGGAGTCAACGATGAGGTTGACCATGCCGGACTGAATTGCGGGCGGGTCATCAAACTCAACGATCCCTGGAGTGATCGAGGTGCCCTGATAACCATCGGGATCCAGATAGACGGGACTTTGCCGATAGGCATAGACGAGCACCTGGGGTCTTTCGGATAGAATCTTCGGCCAGTCCGGCCGCGCACCGTCGTGCTTTTTGACGTAAGTGGTGAAATCAGTTTGATAGTACCATTGAGCCGAATGGTCCACCGGCCGATCGGTGTAGCCGAGGCTTTTGACAATGTCGCCCGCTTTGACTTCCAGGGCGGGGGCCGGCAGTGGCTGTGGCATCAGGCGGAGCGCGTTCACGCGGGCGCCAATAAGGCTCGAGATCGCAAGTCCCACGACGACCACTGCGAAGGCGGTGACCGCTACGCGCGGCGAGATGGCTTCTTTCTCGCCTGCCGCCGCCACCATTTCCGGCGACGGCGTTTCACCCGCCGCTAACGCTGCTGCCAGGGGATCGCCGCCGGGCAACGCCGCAGCAACCGCAAGTGCTGAAGCCGGCCGCGCGCCGGGTTCGTGCTCCAGGCAGCGCATAATCACTCGCTCGACGGCGGGATCAAGGTCCTTCACCCAGCTCGAGGGATTGCTCACCGGCCGTTCATTCCGAATTCGCACGAGATCCGCGAGCGTCTCGGCTTCAAAGGCGCGCTTGCCCGTGAACACCTCGTAGAGCACGAGGCCCAGCGAATAGATATCGCTTTTGGCTGTCACTTCTTTGCCGGCGAGCTGCTCCGGCGACATGTAGGCGGGCGTGCCGCTGCGCACATCGGCGCCCTGGATCTGGTCCACGAGTCCGGCCAATCCGAAATCGGTCATCACGGCGCGGCCGCGTCCGTCCAGCATCACGTTCGCTGGTTTCAGATCGCGATGCAGCACGCCTTCCTTGTGGGCGGCGGCGAGGCCGGCGCAAAGTTGCCGCGCGATCTCGACTGCCTTGTCCGGCGGTATACGGCCAATGCGCCGCAGGAGCGACGCCAGGTCCTCGCCATCGACGTATTCCATGGAAAGAAACATCTGACCGTCGACGGTGCCTAGGTCATAGACTCGACACACATTGGAATGGGAAACCCGGCGCGCGGTGCGGACTTCGTTGCGAAAGCGTGTGAGCAATTCCTCTTTGCCGGCGGCAGCTTCCGGAAGGAATTTCAACGCCACCGGCTGGCCCAGCACCAAGTCGTCAGCGCGATAGACTTCGCCCATTCCGCCCCGCCCGAGCACTGCCACGATTCTGTAACGCTCCGCCAGCAGGGTTCCAGAAAGAAAACGGCCTTCGCTCGCGAGGCCGCTAGAACTCGTGGAAGTGCGCGGGCTGGTTGATGCTCGTGAACCGCTGGAGCGCGGCCGAGCTTGTGCGCTCACCAGCTTCGGAGAGGCCGGTCGCGGTTCGGCTGCCGTCGCAGCGGCAGTGGCGGCCGCAGTGACTGCGTAGTCAGAAGCAACGCTCGCTCCACAAGACGAGCAAAACCTCGAGTTCTCCGTCACAGTAGTTCCGCAGGATTGGCACTTCAGCATGAATGGCCTCGTCCGGGTGCCTACCGGTTACCCCCCGATGGGCAATGCCTCAGTTTGAATTTGTAGCGGCGAGTTTACCTCGCCAAATGGCGGCGTAAAGCCGCCGCTACCCCAATCTGCGACTATACCCACCGATGTTCTCATTGGCACAGGCAGACTGCTTCAATGATATCATTTAAGGTTCATGAAAAAGCCAGATTTCGATCCCGGTCTCACGCAACAATACAGCGCCAAGCTGCGTCGTGTGATCCGCGACGACGGCGAGTTCAATGTGAAACGCCGGGGCAGAACCTGGCGAGATGTTAGCCCTTACCTTTTCTTACTCAATACGCCCTGGACCGCTTTTTTCGCGCTGGTTTTGGGGGCCTTCATCACGGTCAATCTTGTTTTCGCGTGTCTCTATTTCTGGGAGGGCGGGATCGAGCGAGTCAATCACACGGACTTCTCGGCACTCAGCCGTTTTCTGGACGCGTTTTTCTTGAGCACGCAGACTTTGACAACGGTAGGCTACGGCACAATCTGGCCGGAGACCACGGCCGCCAATTTGATCTCCTCCATTGAAGCGATGACCGGCCTACTGGGATTTGCAGTGGCTACGGGCTTCTTAGTGGGCCGCTTGTCGCGCCCCACGGCGCGCATCGGATTCAGCAAGTCGATGATCGTTGCCCCTTATCAGGACGGAACCAGCCTCCAGTTTCGCATCGTGAATCGCAGCGTCAGCAACCTGATGGAACTCGAAGCCAGGATGCTGTTGATGACGGTGCAAGCAGTGGATGGTCGTCTGGAGCGCAAATATGAGCGCTTGGAGCTCGAACGGCCCACCGTCCTGTTCATGCCGCTGACCTGGACCATCGTTCACGTCCTGGACGCCGAAAGTCCGCTTTATAAAAAGACCGCGCCGGATCTGGAGGATTTACAGGCAGAGTTCCTGATCCTCATCAAGGGCGTCGACGACCGGTTCAGCCAGACGGTCCACGCCCGCTTTTCCTACCGCTACGACGAAATTGTGTGGGGCGCGAAATTCGCCCGAGCTTTCGATGTCGACGAGGACGGCGACTTGCGGCTCGATCTCGACCGCGTGAGCGACATCGTTAAGGCGGGTTGACATAAGAAACGCTTTTGTACATATTGCTGAAGAACTTGCCTTAACGCTGTTATTCCGAGCGGAGCGAGGAACCTCGCCCTGAAAAGTAAAAGCTGGTAGCGCAGAGGTACGCGTAGTTTGCGTTCCTCTGGAGTGCCAGGACAAGCCTGGCTGATCTTGTGAACTGAAAGGAATTCACCTTGTAGATTACCCGTTCAACATGTAGCCCGGCAAGCGCGAGGGGGAGTAATCCTACT
>JBEKLY010000055.1:0-31630 GCA_050010015.1 Terriglobia bacterium | reverse complement strand
TCTGACCTTTACGTAGCCACCAGCAATATTGCCCAACTGTTGAGGGTTGAACAGGGTGTTGCCGCCGAGGGAAGCTACGAGTCTCCGGTCAAAGACACGAAGTTCATCTCACACTGGGGCGTGCTTGCCTGGCGAGGTGAAGCGCCCGGCGGGACAACCCTCGAATTCTTCACGCGCTCCGGCAACTCCGAGCGCCCCGATCAAACCTGGAGCGACTGGGCAGGCCCGTATCGCAACTCCAACGGCAGTCCGGTCTCGAGCCCTCCTGCGCGTTACATTCAATGGAAGGCGGCCTTCCACGCCTCTGGCGCGAGCAGCCCCACGTTGAATGACGTCACAGTATCCTACTTGAACCAGAACCTTCCCCCGCAAATCCGGTCGCTGAATGTGAGCACGGCAGGGGAACGCACCAGCCCAGCCGGTAGTGGCTCGGCCGGTCTGCCTGGCGGACCGGTTATGTCCGTCGGCAGCTCCTCTGGTGCAAGTTCTCCGGGCAAGGTGCCTGTAACGCTGACTTGGCAGGCCGATGACCCAAACAACGACCAACTCGTCTACTCGCTCTACATAAAGGCGACAGACGAGCAGGAATGGCACCTCCTGAAAGACAAGCTGCGCCAGACGAATTACACGATAGAGCCTGGCTCGCTGCCGGATGGGAAATACATCGCCAAGCTGGTCGCTTCGGATGAAGAGTCCAACGCCCCCGAATTGGCGCGAGAGTCGGAGTTGCTAAGCGCCCCATTTTGGGTCGACAATACGCCTCCGCAAGTCCGAGTGCTTCGACAGAATGCCACTAACGGCGAGGCAGAAGTCGTGTTTGAGGTCGAGGATAGTACTTCGCCGCTCCGCAGCGCCGAGACTTCGCTGGACGCCAAGGAATGGAAGGACATTGTGTCTGACGACGGCATCGTTGACTCTCGCAAGGAGACCTTTACGATAAGGCTTTCCAAGCTCGACGCCGGCGAACACGTTGTCTCAGTGCGGGCCTACGACACGGCGGGGAATCTTGGCGTCGGCAAGGCCGTTCTGCGGGTTGCCCCGCGCTAGCACAAGCACTGCTGCGTGTGCCCAGCGTTCCGCAGGCAAGAATGCCCGCGCCACGCGAGTGCCTGCACTACGCTAATCGAGCAAGGATGAAGACAACTCTGGCATGGGCCACCGCATCTCACCATTCGAGTCTGGGTGCGGCTGGAAGTGAGTTTCCTTGAGCCAACAGAAGACGGCGGCTCCCAAGGCCGCTTCCGAGACTCAACTGGTTGCGCGCGCGCAACGTGGAGATGAGGAAGCATTCACCGCGCTTTTCGAGATGCACAAGCGGCGTGTTTACTCGCTCTGCTTAAGGATGACCGGCAATACTGCGGAGGCGGAGGACTTAACGCAAGAAGCCTTCCTTCAGCTTTTCCGTAAGATCTCCACCTTTCGAGGTGAGTCCGCTTTTTCCACCTGGCTGCATCGGCTGGCTGTTAACGTCGTGCTGATGCACTTGAGAAAGAAGGGACTGCAACAAGTTTCGCTGGACGAGGTTGACACCAGCCAGGATGAGCCCGTCAAGCGCGATTACGGCGACAACGATCGGAGGTTGATGGGGTCAGTGGACCGCATCAGCCTGACACGAGCCATCGCCGAACTTCCGCCAGGATATCGGACCGTGTTCGTTTTGCACGATGTCGAAGGTTACGAGCATAACGAGATTGCCGAAATCATGAAGTGTTCCGTCGGCAATTCGAAATCTCAACTTCACAAAGCGCGAATGAAATTGCGCGACTGGCTGCGCCGGAACGAGGGGCCGATGGCTCCCGGTGAGCCAGTAACTTCCGACCAGGCCCCGACCGAAAGGTAATGCGGCTATGGATGAGACTCGACGCTACAGGACCGCAGAGTGCGATCGCTTTGAGTTGGAGCTTGACGCCTACATGGATGGCGAAATCAGGCCCTCCGTGCCGGCTCACCTTCGCGAGTGCGTGTTCTGCAAGGTTGTGTTCGAGGATTTGACCGCGCTGCGGTCAGCGGCCCGCGAACTTCCGCTTGAGGAACCCTCACCCGTGGTTTGGGCAAATATCCGGGCTCAATTGTCTCGAGAGGGGGCGTTCGCCGAGAAGGCCGGCGTGTGGAGTTGGTTTTGGCAACTGGATTTCCTTCGCCGCCCGGTTCCTGTGGCGGCCTTTGCCTGCATGCTGGCTCTCGGCTGCTGGTTGACGGCGCCCCAAAATAATCCGCAACCGAAAACCACCGCTTCCCTCCCCACCTCGGCGGGCGAACCCACCGTAGTGCGGTCCATGGCCTTCCTAGCTGGCGGTGAGGGCCTGGAAAAAGCGATCCGAGAGTTGGAGAAAGCTTTCAAAGCGCGGGAGGCAACTCTCGCGCCGGACGTCAAGGCAACCTACGAGAATAGCTTGAGTTCGCTCGATGCTTCAATCCGGGAATGCAATGATTCGTTGCAACGTGAGCCCGGCAATTCGCTTGCTCACGAATATTTGTTTGCAGCGTATTCCCAAAAAGCTGAGGTATTATCCTCAGCATTGGAAATTGATCAAGGCCGTTAGGCCAGCCCAAGGGGGACTTAACAGTGGCTGATCGTCAACAACAAAAAACAATAAAAACAACGGCTATACCTTTTGCCCTGGGCATATTTCTTTGCTCATTGGCGCTGCCAGGCATCGTGGTTGCTGCCAAGGGCAACCGGATTGAAAAGACCTTCGAAGTGGCGCCCAATCCTCGCGTCACGGTATCGAACGCGCGTGGGCAGATACTTATCAGAGGATGGGACAAGCAGCAGGTGCACATAGTGTATTCCGTCATCTCGCCCCGTGTGGAAGTGGATAGCGACGTCATTCCACCCAGCGGACCCGCCGATAAAGTTCACTTCTCTACACATATCCTGGATCCCCTGGTTTCCGGAAAGGATCAAACGGCCGACTACAGCCTGGACGTCCCCATGGGAACCGACCTTGAAATCCGCGATACGCTAGGAAGCGTGAAGATTGATAAGCTTCAGGGCGACGATGCCACCGTGGAAACAGTGGGGGGAGCCATTGTCGTCTCCGATTTCACCGGCCACCTTTTCGTGCGCTCGATCGGGGGAAACATCGATGTAATCCGGGCTGCAGGACGCGTTGAAGCGTACTCAATCACGGGAGACCTGCATTTCGTCTCTCCTACGACTTCCAAGCTCCGCGCCACTACAACCTCCGGGCGAATTGTGTTTGAGGGGGATTTTCCGGATGGCGGCGACTACTCACTCTCCGAATACAGCGGCGATATGGATATCATCTGCCCGCCCTCGGCGTCTTTCGAACTGAATGCCAAAACAGATCGGGGAAAGCTCGAGAACGAAATGCCCATCACCATCCGCCACCAACCCGCTACACCGCTCTCCTCCGCCAATAGCCTCTTCGGCACCCACCTGAGCGGCAAAGCCACAGTGAATCTGAAGTCGTTCAGCGGAGCCATCCGCATTCGGCAACGGTAGCGGAAGGCAGTCGAGAGTCGAAAGTCCAGAGTTGAAAGCCGGAAGATTTAGATCTCTCGACTCCCCACTGCTCAACTTCGCGATCCTCTAATCAATCCTCGACTTTCGACTCTCGACTTTCGACTCTTGACTCTCAAATCTCAACTTTCGACTCTCGACTTTCGACTCTGTTATAATTCCCTCGAACCATGATCCGCCACCGGCGCAAACAGATTTATCTGCTCGGATTCATGGGCAGTGGCAAGTCAACTGTCGGAGAACTTCTTTCCAGGAAACTGGGCTGGCCTTTCATCGACCTCGATACGGTGATCGAAGCCGGACAGGGTGTGAGCATCCGGGAGATATTTGAAAGGTCGGGCGAGGCCTTTTTTCGCCAGCTTGAGCGTGCTGCCTTGACCGAGGTCTCGAAAAGCGAGCCCGTGGTGATCGCGCTGGGAGGCGGCACTTTCGCGAACGAATCTAATATCGGACTGATTCGCGAGACGGGCGGAGCCACCGTTTGGCTGGATTGCCCTATGGAGATCCTGCTCGAGCGGTGCTCCGGCATTGTGACCCGCCCGCTCTTTCGCGATCCCGAATCCCTCGAGCGCCTGCTGGATCTCCGGCTTCCCTACTATCGCCTGGCGGAATTCAGAGTCTACACGGAAGGACGGAGCGCACAGGAAGTCACCGAGCAGATTCTACGCCTGGGGGACTTCTAAGCGGAAAGGCTTAACAGGCTGCGGAAAAACCCTTCTGGCGGTCATCCTGAGGTGCCGCAGGCGGTCCTGAGTGCAACGAAGGAGGGATCTCCGTCGTTCGTCGGAACTGCAACTGCCGGGATTCTTCGCTTCGCTCAGAATGACAGGTTTCACGGTTTTTTCCGCAACCTGTTAGGCCCGAATGCCGAAGTTGAATTTGGCGCTCCCAGGCCAACTCGTTGAAACTGAATTGCCCGCCTTGATAACCTCGAGAACGGAGCGGGTGATTGAATTCTTCGGAAGTAACCCCTCACCCGTCCCGCACCGGCTGATGAGTACGCCGGCTGCGGGACACCCTCTCCCCAAGGGCGAGGGCGGTCAACGAGGATTGATTTCAGCCCTCTCCCTTGGGGAGAGGGTGGCGAGAGTAGCGAGCCAGGTGAGGGGTTTCTTGCTGCAGAGCCTCGCAACTTCGGAATTCGGGTTAAGCCGCTGTTTGGCCTTAAGGAGGAGCAGCAGGGGGTGTTGGTTTGAATAGAAACAGCCGCGGCGATTCACTAGCCTACAGTGCCTCGATGATCCTGCTCCCGCAACTGCTGGCGGCGATGTTCGCCTGCAACCTGGGAGCCCGGCCCCAGGAATCGGCCGGCGGCCCGAGTCCCGTGACCGTGGACGATGAAGGCGTCTTCCTGATCTCCATGGCGGGACGCCCCGTCGGCAGCGAAAGCTTCCAGATCCACTCCTCGCGGGGCAGGATCGAGGCGCGGGGTGACATCCGCCTCAACATTGAGAAGAACGGCAAGACAGTGAGCGTCGAGAGTTTCCCTGACCTGGTCACGGACTCCGAGCTCCGCCCACTTACTTATGCGTGGAGATTACACGGCCCACAGTCCTCCAGGCTGGAGGTTGACTTTCGCGCCAGGCCCGCTAAAGTTCACTATCATACGATCAACGGAAGTGAAGATACCAGGGAGTTCGATCTTCTGCCTGACGTGATGGTTCTGGACGACAACGTGATCCATCATTTCCAGTTGATCGCAGCCCGCTTGCAGGCGATGGGGGGCGGGAAACAGACTCTTAGCGTCTTCGTTCCACAAGAGGCGCTGCCAAGCCTCATGACCGTGGAAGACCTGGGAACATCCGCGATGCAGGATAGCCCGGCCGCGTCCGGTCTTCGGCATCTCCTCATCACTACCGATGTCACACATGTCGATCTTTGGGTTGACGACAAGCTACACGTTCAGCGCGTTTCTGTTCCCGCAGCGCAGCTCGAGGCCTTACGGAAAAAGTAGATCTGATTGGCGTGATTTGAGGAGGGATGAGCCTGAGAGAAGACAAGGGCGGGGCCAGCGTGTCGACTGGCTCCGCCCCTTGCCCAACAATCCAATCCCTAAATTCCTGCCTCTAACGAATAACTACGGGCAGGTGTCGCCGGCTGGAGGCGTGTAAGGACTCGGCTCGCCTTCGCCGTTGGCAAGTGAGTTCAGTGCGCAACCTACCGAATTCGCGGTCGCGCCCGCTGCCACAGCGTCTGAGTCGGCCGCTGAAGCCGCTGATGCCGCTGCTGCTGCTGCCGCTGCCGCTGCTGCCGCTGCCGAAGTCGCACTCTGTGCATTGGTATTCGCGTTTCCTGCGCGAGAAACTGCTACCCCTGCCAAAACTGCTGCGGCTCCCGCTGCCACTGTGGCCACGATCGGCCAAACGCCTCCGCTGCCACCACCACAGCAACGACCTGCTCCTCCGCCGCCTTGTGGCGCCTTCATCTGCGGAGTCACGGTCAGCGTCTTCCCCTTGGCAACATTCACTACCTTGCCGTTGCCCTCGTCAACGCGCATTGCTCCGTCCTTCGCCGTGACGACGACCGTGCCATTCAACATGGCCACTTCACCAAGGGTCTTGAAGCCGGAAACTGGAACCACGGAAACGTCTCCGATCTTCATTCGAACCGCAGCCCCAGACACATCGTGAAAGAGGGAAACGTTGCCCTGGCCCAGCAGTACCGTTACCTCGTCCGAATCCCGCAGGAACGAAGCCACCGTGTCGCGGCCGAATACCATACGGCTCGCATTCCCCAGTGCGACCACGGCCACGCCATCTTTCACCTGGAGGCTGTCACCACTGAAAAGGGTTGTGTTAGGAAGAAGAGTCTGGCCGCCTACTGTCGCGTTCATGGTGCCCGCCACCGATCCGACAACCGCTGATCCCGCAAACACCGGCCCCACAGCGACCAATCCCAGGAGGATAAGGTACAGCGAAAAACGCGCGATGCAATTCCTGCTCAACATTATTGGTTCTCCTTTTTTTGTGGGCCGGGTTGCTCCTCGCCCCCTAACCCATCGTGGTTTTTCCAACCTTTTCGATTTCGGTATTAAGGTACTATGACCAACAAAAGGTTGTCAAGACCTTTTTTGGTATTTTGTAGCTTTCACATCCTCTACCTACGCTTTCCATCCGCGCGGAGATTCGTCTGGCTCGGCAACAATCCTCACGCCCCAGCAAAATCGGCTCTGCCAGCGGTGTCAAGATTCTTGCAGTCATGCGACCACCCAAGGTTTTCGATATTCTTTCGTCAGCAATTTGTTCGCTTCCGCATCGCCCGGAAATTGCTCCTGCTCTGCATCCCAGGTGAGCTTGCGGCCCGTCTTGTAGGCAATCACCCCCAGCAGACCGGCGCTTGTCGAACGGTGCATTGTATCCACATCCGAATTCGGCTTCTGCCGGGACTTAAGGCAGTCCAGGAAATTCAGCACGTGCGGATAATGCTGAGCGGAACCTCCGGCGCTGATCGTGCCTTCGGAGTTGAATCGCTCCGGGCCAAGTCGCGAGGCCTGCGGCCAAAGCGTGTAACCTCCGCGGTCTATAAACAATGTTCCGTCGGTCCCGTAAAACTGAATTCCGTAGGAGTGGCCGTCCGGACCGCGGTCGTTGGCGACGCGGTTGGAAAACCGGACCACAAATTCCTTTCCGCTCACTGCCGAGGCGGGGTACTGGTACGTCACTTCGAGAGTGTCCGGGGTTTCGCGATTATCGACGAGAACGTATTTTCCCCCCGTTGCCATTATCGTCTTCGGCGCCTCGACGCCCATCGCCCAGTGTACGACGTCGATCAAGTGCGTACCCCAGTCGGTCAGAATCCCGCCCGAGTAATCCCAGAACCAGCGGAAATTGTAGATCCCGCGGTTTCGGTTATAGGGCCGCTTGGGCGCCGGGCCCAGCCACCAGTCCCAATCGAACCAGGCAGGAGGATCGCTGTCCGGCGGGTTGCCGATTCCCTCCGGGTACTGATTGCCGTGGATCCAAGTCTCCGCCAAAGTTACCTTGCCAATCTTGCCGCTGCGCACCAGATCCACGGCCTTTTGAAAGTGCTCTCCCGATCGCTGCTGGGTTCCCACCTGCACAACTCGATTGTGTTTCCTCGCGGCTTCCACCATCTTGCGTCCTTCAAAAATCGTGTGGGAGAGGGGCTTTTCCTCATACACATCCTTCCCGGCTTCGCAAGCCGCGATCATGGAAATTGCGTGCCAATGATCGGGCGTGGCCACAATTACCGCGTCGATCTCCTTGTGCTCAAGCACGCGGCGGAAATCCTTGTAGGTTTTCACCTGGCCGGGGACCGTCGTCGCCGCTTCATCCAGATGCGGTTGATAGGGATCGGCAATCGCCACGCAATCAACCTGGCCCGTGCGCAGAAAATCGCGCAAGTCCGCCTGCCCCATTCCGCCGGCTCCGATCAAACCGATGCCCACACGCTCGTTGGCGCCCAGTACATTGCGTACCGCAGGCCCCGCCGAAAGCGCCAGGCTCGCGGCAGCCATCGCCGTAGTCTTGTTAAAATCCCTGCGAGAGACTTTTAGTGTTTCCATGATTCCTCCGTTTGGTCCTCGCGCTTCGTCAGCTACAAGTAGCGCAGGCACTCCTCACCTGTGCATTTGACAGCACAGCCAACAGTGACTCTGCTACGGGCGCTCTGCATATTACTACCATCGTTGGAGATTTGCCACACGCCAGAGCTTCCTTACGTATGCAAGTGCAACAGGCTATCCGTACGCTGTCATGCTGAGCGAAGCGAAGCATCCCCACAGTTCAGTAAAGAAAACAACTGCAGAGACCCTGCGCTGCGCTCAGGGTGACAGACCAAGGAGTGTTTCATTTGCTTCAGTTACACGCCGCTAGAGAGGCACGGCGTGCTCTGCGATATAGCGATCGAGCGTCGACTCGACGGGTCCGATGTAGTGGAATGCTTCCGACCACTCGATACCGTAGGGGCGGCCGACTTCCCGGTCCGAGGGCACTCCCCGGAGAAACCTGGAGTCCTGATCGAGAACGAAATGCTTGATGTATTCGCGATTGGCAGCATCGTCACTATCGCCGAGAATGGGAAGGCGCAGTTTTTGAGCGGCCAAGCGGGCCCGCAGCCTTGCGCCGTTATCCCCCGCTGCCCCTTGAGTCTTATTGCAGAGATTGGCTTCCACCTTCTTATTAATCCAGGGTGATATATCCACGATTCTATTTACCAGTTGTGGCCCTCGCGCGAAGTAGTACTTCTCCCGCACGCTATGCGGCTCGAGCCCCGCCGCCAGGTGTTCCGGATAATCCTTCTCCATTCCAGCCATCCAACACGCTGATTCCACCACCTGGGCAGTAACGTAATGATCGGGATTCTCTTCGTAGACGCCCCAAGGGTCATAGCAGACGACGGTATCGATTTTCAGCAGCCGGATCAGGAATATCAAGCGCTCCCGCATCTCCTCGCGCGCTATGCCATCCATTTGATGATTGCGGTATTCGAGACTAAAAACTTTCTCAAGCCCGAGCGCCTTGGCCACGGCATCGTTATCCCGTTCGTTATTCAGGATGGTCTGGCCCACCGTGCCGCTGCCGGCCTTCTCATCATTGGTGGTTCTGATCAGGTGCCCTGTGTACCCTTCGCCCACGAGTTTGGCCACCGTTCCCGCAGCAAAGAACGGGATATCGTCGGCGTGGGGTTGGATGGCCGCCAGGACCTTGCCGGAATGGGGCTTCCCTCGAAGCGGACGTTCAACCACGACCTCCGGCACGCGCGCCCATTCGGGAGGGTCGCCCGCCGCGGCGCGCGGTTGGCCCATGCCGCCCGCGCCAGCGCGCCAAACAACTGCGCTGCCCAGAACCTGGGCAACAAATCCTCGACGCTGCATGGTCACCTTCCTCTCCGGCAATCCGTAACGCCGGCATCCTAGGGGCCATTGCTGTGGAACTCGCCTGCGACGGCCGACGGGACGCGGGTGCTACGTTGCTGTCTCCATGATTCCTGAGTGCCGCGCATGCCGTGTGCGACTGCTTTGAAACGATGTACGGGTAGGGCTTGCCCTACCCTCGTCGGGGCCAGTAGAAATGCGGGGACGGCAAGCCGTCCCCCTACGTACAGGTAAAGCAGGCGAATCAATTTCACGGTATCTGGTTGCCCGCCAGACGACGGGCATGAGCGACTGCCTTGACAATCGAATAGGTGGGTGGCGCGGCCCCCCGTTTTGGGGTCCGCGGCTTAACTATGATCCCTCTGAAAATTCGCGGACCCCGACTCGGGGATCCGCGCTACGAGCGACGTTATACGGAAGTAGGTGAGGAGGGTTGCTTCGGCTCCTTCATCGCAGGCACTTCAAGCCTGCAGCGCCCTGCAGGAGCATTGTCCACGGCTGCACGACCCCGTCTGGTTTTACGCCAGCGGGAAAACTCCTGGCAGTACTTGGCCAGTTCCTGTGCGGCAAGTTTATGGGCGAAGTTTTGTTCAGGAGATAAATCAGGAAGGGGATCAAACGGCATGAGTCCTCCAAAGGAAAGAGGCATTAGGAAAGAAGCATTATACCATCCAAATCCGAGTCATGCGACTCGTGAGAGAGTGAGTGTCGTGAGGAAGTGAGCTTGTCTCGATTGACATACGAAACCGCCAATTTGCCGTAAAGTTCGCGCCTGAACTCACCAAACGAAGACAATTTGGCTCAATGTCAACGCGCAAAACTTCGGGTCGGCACTTTCAGGCGGGTTCGACGTATTTTGATATACTGACCGCTCGGAGTTTCGAGGACATCTTAAAAGTCGGCGCCAGTGTGCGGAGACCGCAAGCCGTTTCACTCCAGAACCCGCGAGGGGAGTAGAATGATTCCCGAGACGCTGTGGGAGGTTTAACGAAAGTGGCTGGATTCAGCGAGATTTTTGTAAGTCAGCAGGCCCGCCTCGAACGCCTGGCGGCCATCACGGAACCGTTGCGTCAGCCGCTGGAAATCATTTGCGACGCGAACAAAGGGAAGGGTCTCGAGGTTGAAGACATAGCCTCTCTCTTCGCCGCTGCGCGCCGCGATCAAGCTACACGAGCAGAGATTCAGGCGGCTGCGAGCCGAATTCGAATGCAATGGACGAGGCAGACTGTTGAGTTCATCATTCCCGTCTACCTGACGAGCTTTTGCCAGAACGAATGTCTTTATTGCGGCTACCGACAAAGCAACGCCATCGCCGAGCGTGTGCGCCTTAGCCACGAGGACTTCGACAAGCAACTGGACCTGATCCTCTCCTGGGGGCACCGGCAAATCGAATTGGTGCTTTCGGACGACCCTGAATTCGGCCCGGAAACGGTAGCCCGCTATGTTGCCGCCACGCGCCGGAAGCTCGATGCCCTGGATGGCGGTATGGTCGCTTTGTGCTCCCCTGTGTACAAGCAAGAGGATTACGTCCGGCTGCGCGATGCCGGACTCGATTGGGTGGTCGAGTGGCAAGAAACCTATCATCGTCCGCACTTCGACCGCTGGCATTATGGCAGCTCACCGAAACGCGCCTTCGAAGCGCGCCTCGACCTTTGGGACCGTGTTATCGCCGCAGGCATTACCAGGATTGGAATGGGTGCATTGCTGGGGCTATACGATTTCCGCCATGATGCCCTGGCGGTTATCGAGCATGGTAACTATTTGCGCCGTACTTATGGAATTGAGCCGCACGCCCTGGGAATTCCGCGCCTGAAGCCCGCGCGTGGCGTGCTGGCCTCGCAGAAGCCCAATCGTTTCTCAGTCTCCGACGATGACTTCCGCCTGGTGGTTAGCGCTTATCATATGGCCTTCCCAACCTCGCGCCTGTTCTTCAACACCCGGGAAAGTTACGAACTGAACCTTTCGCTCGTGTCTGCCGGCGATCTCTTCACCGTGGACTGCGAAACGCTGCCGGGCGCCTACCTGCGCCGCCATCTCCCAGGGCAGTTTTCCACTCACGACTACCCGCCGCGCCGGGAAGTGGCCGCTACGCTCAAGCAGCGCGGCCTTGCCGCTCAATACCTCGCCGAAGAGACGCCCTGCCGGATCGCGCTTGCGGCGCCTGCCATGGAAACTGCGATTGATACGAAGCGCTGGATGGACGAGCACGCGCAAACTCGCGCCCGTCTCGACGATTGGGAGGCGGTTTTGGGCAGCGCAGCCACTCTTGGCCGTGCCGGCGACGGCATGGGCAGGAGTGCCTGTGCTGCAACGGAAGAGCCACAGGCGAGAGTGCCTGTGCTACTCTGCGACATACTGGAATACTTCAAAACGGTCCTGACCACGCATTGCCGGCGCGAGGAATCGGAAGTGTACTCGAGCTTCCCGCAGAATGCCGACGTCACTCCAATGCTGGCGGCTTTCCGCGCCCAGCACGAGCGTTTTGGAGTCGACCTCGATAAATTCGAACGCCAGATGGTTTCGTACGACCTTTCCAAGGACCCTACCGTGCTCGTGACCCTCGGCAGCCGCATGATTCGTGAAATGCGCGCTCACCTCGAGGCGGAAGAACAGTTGTGGAGCCAGCACCGGCCTCGCTGACGCTGCATTCGCCAACCGTCCCCTGAGAGGCGGAGCGGCAGGGGCAGGACGGATTATCATTTTCTGACAAAAAGACGATGCCGAGGTCCGAAGAGTACTGGAACCCACAGCGATGAAATTGTCTGGGCTCCAATTTTCTGTAGATGCCTACTCTTTTTGGAAGGGAATGGGGGCTCGAAGAACGCGAAAGGACGAGCTTTGACTAGATAAATCATGTGGTTGGGAAGCTTCTCCCATTTGGAATGCGAATTGCTCCGTTTCACACGCTCGGGAAGTGTGCGAGTGTCATCCCTTTAGTCCCTCCTGGCTCAGGAGGCGATTGATCTGTGAAGTCGCAAAACGGTGGAAAGCTGCCTCGAGGACGTGAAAGAGCGGTTGATCCCAGGTAGTCTTAGACTATTTCTCCCACTCCAGTGAGTCGCAAACGCCACGCCTTGGCTGCGCAGATCGGGGTGAAGATGCGCAACCGAGGGAAACCACCCACGACACCCCTCCCAAGCACCGGTAACTTCATGCATTTTATCGATTAGAGCCTCATCAGTTTCATCCGGCAGGATGAATGAATTCTTAGTTATGGAGGAATCATGCGCAATAGCTCGAAGCGACGGACAGAGGTGCTGGCATTTTCAGTGCTGACGGCGCTCTTATTCGCCCTGACATTCGGGGCAAGCAGGAGTTGGGCTCAAGTTGTTAAAGGGGCCATAGAAGGCGCGGTAGTAGATAGCTCGGGCGGGGTAGTGCCAGGGGCGCAAATCGAAGTGAGTGATCCGTCCACCGGCTCGACAGGCTCAGCCGTTTCGGACGCCACCGGAGCTTTCCGCATCCCGCTGCTGGCAGTTGGGACCTACAACTTGACGGTTACCATGAATGGTTTCCGCAAATTGGAAATAGTGGGGGTTGGAGTAAACTCCGCAGGTACCACTACCGTGGGGAAACTGCAATTGGAGGTTGGCCAGGCTACCACTTTGGTGGAAGTCACGGCCGCCGCCCCCTTGATGGAAACCACCGACGCTCAAGTTACCAATAATTTGGGAGGTTCGACCATCACGGAGCTGCCGATGGTCCAAGGGAATGAGGGCATGGACAATCTCGCGCTTCTGATGCCCGGAGTAAACAACGTTCGTGGCGACGGATTTTCGAATACGAACGGCGTCGGCTTTAGTTCGAATGGAATCCGCGGCCGGAGCAACGACCAGCAACTCGACGGTCAAAACAACAACGACAACTCCGTCACCGGGCCGGGCATTTTTCTTGGTAACACCGACTGGGTGGAAGAGTACCAGTTGACCACCAGCAATTTCGGCGTCGAATATAGCCGGGACTCGGGCTCGGTAGTGAACATCGTGACGAAATCAGGCACCAATAATTGGCATGGTTCCATCTTCGGCTCCGAGAATAGCTGGAAGACCGCGACTCTGACCAACACGCAAAAGGCTTTTGAAGGTCTCACCCAGGTTCCGAAATACAACGACGAATATAGCGGCGCCAGCATCGGCGGCGCCATTAAGAAGGACAAGGTGTTTGTGTTCGGGGGATTCGACGACGAGATCATTCCGGGATCCTATGTCTCCTCCACGGGGAGTCTCGAGCCTACTCCCAACGGCCTGCAAACGCTTGCTGCCTGCCTCCCCAATAGTGGGGTTTTACAGGCGCTGGCGAAGTACGGGCCCTATGCCTTCTCACAGGGCAATCCGACCCCCCAGGCGAGCTCTCTGACCACCAAGACGATTACGCTGGTCAATAACGCGACGTGCGCAGGCAGCGGAGCTTCGACCGTAACGGCTGAATTCGCAGGGGTACAGCGAACTGTCACCGACCCGTATAAAGACTACGACTGGATGAGCCGTATGGACATTCAGGGAACCAAGGACCGTGTCTACGGGCGCTTGATCCACCAGAGCATCACCAACGTGAACACCACCGACGGCCCCGGTTGGGCGGGTTACCCCGAAAACGTTCCCAGTGTTGGCTTGCAAGCGGGCTTGGACTGGACGCGTAATTTCACCTCCGCGGTGGTGAACGAAGCGCGCATGAGCTATGGGCGTCTGACGGTGGAGTTTGGTGGAAACACCTACGGAAACACTATCCCGGAAATGAACAACTGGGCCGAAGGCCTTGCCAGCATCAGCGCACCCGCGAATTACGCGGGCTTCGGCTATGCGAGTAATTCGCCTCAAGGACGGATCATCAATACCTACCAGTGGCAGGACAACCTCTCCTGGATCCATGGCAGGCACACGGTCAAGGCCGGCGTGAACATCAACTACCAGCGCTCGCCGAATGTCTTCCCGGCTAACGAAAACGGGACTTATTCGTTCGCGACGATTGCGCACTACATTCAGGACATTCCCGACACAATCGGCATCACGCTGGGAAACCCCAACTTGGACTTCCGCGAGCACGACAATTTCTTCTATTTTGGCGACGACTTCAAGGTGACGCCGAACTTGACCTTGAATCTTGGTATTTCCTACGCCTATTTCAGTCAACCGGCTAATCTGTTTAACAAAGAAGACACGAAGAACGAGACGAGTTCGGCTCCCTTCTTCGATCCCTCCCTGCCGCTTTCGACCCGAGTCTTCCCGAGACTCGCCTCCCACAAAGGCGACTTCGGGCCCAGCGCCGGCTTTGCTTATTCACCGAATTGGGGCGGGATCTTCGGCGGGAGCGGGAAGACGGTTTTCCGTGGCGGATACCGATTGACCTATGACCCTGCCTTCTACAATATCTACTTGAACATCCAGAACTCCACGCCGCAGGTGCTGTCCCAGTCGCTTAGTGGTGCGACCGCCAACGGCAACCCGATGCCCTCCAATCCTCTCGGCTACGTCGTCAGAAACGATCTGGCGAGTTATTTGACTCTGGGCGTGCAGGATCCGCGGAATTCCTACCAGACAACTGTAACGCCCAATTTTGGGCCCGACCACGTGCAAGGCTGGTCTTTCGGCATCCAGCGTGAACTCGGCCCCCGTGCCGTTTTTGAGTCACGTTATGTGGGCAATCACGGGGGCGACCTCTTCAATTCCTGGAATGGCAACCCGTTGGTTTCCGGGCTAGAGTCAAGCTTCCCCAGCTTGGTTCCCTCCGGAGTGACGGCTTGCTCGCAGGGTGATGCCGCAATTGCTCGTGCCGTGGGACGAGAGTACTGCAACGTAGGCATCGAACGCTTGCGCAACAACGCGTCTGAGTCTGATTATGCAGGCTGGCAGAACGAGTTGCGCGCCACCAATCTGTGGAGGCAAGTGACCCTCCGCACGGGTTTCACCTGGAGCAAGACGACCGATAATGCAAGTGATATTTTCCCGACAGGTGGACCGGGCAACCCCATCGCCTTCGCTCAAAATCCTTTCGACACTGTGCATGGCGAGCACGGGCTTTCGGGAATTGACTACCCCTTGAACTGGTCGCTGAGCTTCGTCGAACAAATCCCCTTCTTCCGTAGTCAATCCGGGTTCGTAGGGCGCGTTCTGGGCGGCTGGGAGCTCTCGGGTACCTACATTCTCTCCAGCGGCCAGACATACACCCCCATCCAATACTGCCTCAACTACTGTACGGGCGGGGACGTTTATGATACGGCTTTCATGTCCCACTTTGTCGGGCCCTATGAGTCAGCTCGCCCCTTCCTCTTGTCGCCTTCGGCTCCTGTTTCACAGACTGCCATTTTTGCCGGTGACCTGTGCAACTACAGTGGCGCTGCTTGCAGTATGACTCCCAATACTCTGTTGAATTGGAATGCTGCTAACACGACGGGGGCGGTGCAGACAATCGGCGCCAGCGCCGCTCGCTTCCTGGTCAACGGCGCCTATGCGGATTCCGTCTACGGGACGCCATGGGGGAATGTGGGACGCAACACCTTGCGGGACGCCAGGACCAACATGGCGAACTTCAATCTCCTTAAAAACATCAAAGTGACGGAACGCGTGAACGTCCAGTTCCACACGGCCTTCCTGAATGTGCTCAACCACCCCAATTACAGCAGTGTCGATTCCTACTTGGACGACGCGGGGTACTTGGATGAGGGGACGGGGTTTGGTATTCCTTCCCTCACGAGCGGCGGGAACCGCGTCATTAAATTCGGCCTGAAGGTCCTCTTCTAGGCCACCGACCCGCAACTCTTGCAGGTTGGCGTTGAGGTTGTACTTCTAACGTCAGGCGATATCTGAACCTCAAGGGGCTCTTGCGAGCCCCTTTTCTTTTGTGCCGTGGTGGGGGAGTTCAACGATCTGAATCACGTAATGACCGCATCCCTTATCTCGATGGAAGCTTATCGCTGACCGTCCGCCGGGGCATCATTTTTCTCTTGACAAACAGATTCAGTAAGCGTAAGTCAGTCTACTGTCTGTTAGCACAACCAGAATCGAAACTTATCGTGACCATAAGAATCTCTTAGGGCTCCAGTTTTCGGTAGAGGCTTTTCTCTTTTTGGAATAGACCCGAAGTTGTAGAGAGCCAACAGAGACTAGCTTTCCCTAGATATATCATAGTGTTAGATTGGTTTTTCGGTTTTGGAATGCGGATTGCTCCACTGTAAAGGCTCGGCGAGTGCACGAGCGTCATCCCTTGACGCCTCCTCATTCAGGAGGGGATTGAATCGCGAAGTCACGAAATAGAAGCAAGCGTTTCCAGGACATTAGAGAGCGGTAAATCCCGGGTAGCGTTAGAGTTTCTTTTTCACACACTCAGGTAAGTCGCGAACGCAACGGTCTGGCGGCCTACGTTGCGCACGGGGGAAGCATACGTGCAACGGAGGAGCGCCACGCGCGGTTGTAAATCCCAACAAAACCGTTTTCATATTTTCGGCCGACTGGGGGCACACCGGCCTCATGCCAGGATTCGTCTTGGCCAAATCGCAGGAGGTATAGCTAAGGAGGGTATGGCTAATGCGTAGAGTGAGGATTGTTCTTGTGCTTTCGTTCGCGCTGGCGGTCGCAGTGCTGGCGCCAGTGATAGTTTACGGACAGGTCGCCGGGACCGGAACCATCATCGGCACGGTGGCAGATCAGTCCGGGGCCGTGATTGTGGGCGCGGAAGTGAGAGCCACGGATAGGGCTACCGGATCCTACCAAGTCCAGCCAACCAATCAAGTGGGCCGTTTTACCTTCAGCGATATTAAGCCGGGAACCTACGACGTTGAGGTGACGATGAAGGGGTTCCGTAAGCTGTTGGTGTCGGCGCAGGAGCTTATGGTCGGCGGGCAGCTCACGCTCAACCTGACCCTGGAAGTGGGCGCTGCGACACAAACCGTGGAAGTGACGTCCACGCCTGGGGCGGAACTGCAAACGCTGAACTCCACCATGGGCACGAGCCTCGGGGGAAACGCGATACTCAACTTACCCACCATGGACCGTGACGTCTCGAGTCTAGTTTACTATCAACCCACCGCCGCGCCAGCTTATCATGGAGACCCGGGAAGCAACGAGACAGGCGGCCAGATCGCCGGCGCCATGAGCGACGAGAACAGCTTCGTATTGGACGGCGGTAGCAACACCAGCGTTCTCGAGGGTGACAACGCTTACGCCTCCTCCTACGGCGGCACATTCGCCGCCGGCCGCGGGGTACTTCCCACGCCAGTCGAGAGCGTCGAGGAGTTCAAGGTCAACACCAACAACATGACCGCCGACTTCAGTTCGTCCACCGGGGCGGAAGTGATGGTGGTCACCAAGCGCGGCACCAACGCGTTCCACGGCGCGGTCTACGATTACTTCCAGGGCCAAACGCTGGACTCCAACGACTGGTACAACAATCTCACTGCCACTCCGAAGCCCTTGTTCCATTTTAACCGTTTCGGCGGCGCCTTGGGCGGACCGTTGACGCCGAATTTTGCCGGTGGCAAGACCTACTTTTTCATGAATTATGAAGGCGAGCGTTACCCGCGCTCAGGCCCGGTCGAGGCCACTGTGCCGTCGGACTCGTTGAGAGCAGGCATCCTGAAACTCCCTGACGCAGCCGGTAACATCGTCGAGTATAACTTGAAAACTTCCACTCAATGCGGAGCCAGCGGCGGGTTGGCTTGCGATCCCCGCGGCGTCGGGCTCAACCCGGTAGTAACCCAGATGTGGACCCAATACGAACCGGAGCCCAACGACTTCAATGCTGGCGACCACTTTGGGAACACCTATGGGTACCGCTCGAATTTGACCTACCCGCTCAGGGACGACTTCGGGGTGGTGCGGATCGACCACGACTTCGGGTCGAAGTACCGCTGGTTTACTAGTTACCGCATGTGGAAGGAGAACAATCCCACTACCAACCAGGTAGACTACGGAGGCCTGCTGAAGGGCGACACGAAGGGTCAAGCCGCCTCGGCTTCCTCCATGCCCAATGAGCCGGGTATGTTCGTGACAGGGCTCACCGCCGCGCTTTCGCCCAGCGTGACCAACGATTTCCACTTCGGATATAAGCGAGACTATTGGCAGTTCCAGAGGGCGGGGGCTGTGCCCCAGATTTCGGGCATTCCGGGGGCCATGGAGTTCGGCGAGTCCGCCAGCCTGATCCCCATGAACATTGACACCCAGAATTCCCGCGCCCGGCTCTGGGACGCGCACGATTATGACTACCGCGACACGCTGACTTGGCTCAAGGGTACCCACCTCATCCAATTCGGTGGCGAATTTCACCACGTCTGGATGCACTTCAACCGGTACGACAACGTGGTGGGAGGCCTGACGAGCCTCGTCTACGAACTGACTAACAGCAGCAGCGTGGTGATGGACCCGCAATACCTGCCGCAGCCGTGCGCCGGCGCCAGCTCTACCAACTGCCTCCCCGACAGCGAACTCGGTACCTACAAGAGCTGGTATGGCGAGTTGCTGGGCATCGTGGGTCAATCCTCGATTGTCGCCACCCGCACCGGGAAGAACCTGAACCTAAATCCTCTCGGTACGCCTTTGAGAAGTTTTGATAAAGATGATAATTACAGCCTTTACTTCAGCGACGCTTGGAAAATCAGGCCCAATCTCACCCTCAGTTACGGCCTCAACTGGAGCGTCCAGATGCCGCCCTATGACGTCAATGGCGAGCAAGACATAGAGGTGGATCCTTCCGGCAATATCATTACACCGGAGAATTATCTGGGCAATCGCTTGTCAGCCGCGCAGAACGGGCAGAATTACAACCCGGCGATCGGGTTCTCACCGATCGGGTCCGTGGGCGCTGGATTGAAATATCCGTATGCTCCCTTCTATGGAGGTTTCGGCCCGCGCGTTTCCTTGGCGTGGAGCCCGGAGGTTAGCGACGGACTGCTGGGCAAACTGGTCGGCGGTAAGTCCACGGTGGTTCGCGGGGGGTACGCTCGTTTCTACGACCGGCTCAACGCTATAGACCAGATCGCCGGCCCCACACTGGGCGATGGCTTCCTACAGCCGGTATCGTGCTATGGCGCCTCGACGTCCGGCGGGTGCCTGGGCCCCAGCGGGGTGAACCCGACCAACGCGTTCAGGATCGGGGTGGATGGGAACGTCGCGCCCTTCCCGAGCATCTCGCAAACCCTGCCGAGCCCGGTGGTGCCGGGCAACTCAAGTTTTCCCGGCGCTAACTCTCCCTATTCGCCTCTCGCTGAATCGTTGGGCTACAACTTCCGGCCCGGAACCTCGGACGAGATCGACATCAGTATCCAGCGGCAGTTGAAAAGCGACATGATCCTTGAAGTAGGCTACACTGGCCGGTGGGCCAAGCACCTCTACCAGGGTATCGACTTGAATGATGCCCCCTGGATGATGAACCTGGGCGGGCAGACTTTCGCTAACGCCTATGCCAGTCTCTGGACTGCCCTGACGGGTAATTCCCTGCCGACTATCCCAAAGGGAATCACGCCGACCACCCCACAGCCCTTCTTCGAAAAGGCCCTGGCGGGCTCGAGCTACTGCGGCGGCTACGCGAACTGCACGGCCGCCGTCGCCGCTCAGGAATCGGCCAACATTACCTCCAACGCGGTGAGTAATCTGTGGGCTGACTTGGACAGGTCGTTCACGTTCGGCCCCGCCCTCATCTCGACCAACCAGGCCAATCTTGCTCTGGCGGACACAACCGACGGCTTCTCCAACTATCAGGCTCTGGTCATTTCGCTGCAAAAGCGGGCTTCCCATGGCCTGACGTTCAATGGCAACCTCACTTATGGACACAGCCTCGGCACCCAATCGATTAACCAGGAATATACCGAAGCCGACTCCACCGATCCCTGGAACTACCGCGTCGATTACGGACCGCAGTTCTGGGACCGGAAAGCCACGTTCAACCTCCTGGGCACGTACGAACTGCCTTTCAGCAAAGGCCGCCGCTTCGCGAGCTCAAACCCAGTGTTGAACAGAATCATTGGGGGCTGGTCAGTTGCGCCTCTCTTTACTTTCGGGACCGGCTACCCCATACCGTTCTACACCGGTTCCTGCCAGGAGTTCGGCGAAGGCTACGCAGGCATCTGCGCCGGGTCCGTGCCCTTGGGTACTACTAGCACCGCGAAGTTGAGCAACTCGCCCAAATTCGGCGTCACGGAATCCGGACTTGTCGGCTCAAATGGCAACGCTGCCAATGGTGGACAGGGCGTTAACCTGTTCGGGGCTAATGCAACGCAGATATTCAACGAGTTCCGGCCGGTCTTTCCGGGTATCGACGGACGGAGTATGACTACGGGCAATCTGCGCGGGCTGTCTCGCTACAATCTGGACCTCGGCATCACCAAGGACACTAGGATCACCGAGCGCGTGGGCACTCAGTTCTACTTCCAGATGTTCAACGCCACCAATCACATGGAATTTGCCGATGCCTGCTGGAATAGTCCTTGCCTTAGCTTGCAGGATCCGGCTGATTTCGGCCGGTTGGACAACCAGTTCAACGTGCTGGGCGGCCAGTACACGCGGCAGATCCAGCTTGGCTTGCGGGTATCCTTCTAAGGCCAGCAACAACTTAAGATGCTCGACTCAGGGGCCAAGGCATCTTGGCCCCTTTTCTTTTGGGGGTTTTGAACCACAGAGGCACTGAGGCGCAGAGCAATCCTCAGTGTCTCTGTGCCTCAGTGGTGGAATAAGAAAATCATGATAGAAAACGATCCGTTAACCGAGAAGATTATCGGCGCAGCAATCGAGGTACACCGGGTGCTCGGGCCCGGCTTGCTCGAGTCCGCCTACGAAGAGTGTTTGTGCCACGAACTGCATATCGGGGGAATTGCCTTTGCCCGTCAGCAACCTCTGCCGGTGGTTTACAGAGGAGTGCATCTGGACTGCGGCTACCGCCTGGACGTGGTGGTCGAGGGCCGAGTAGTTGTGGAACTGAAGACAGTTGACCGGATTCTGCCGATCCATGAAGCCCAGTTGCTGACTTATTTGCGTCTGGCGGGATTTCGTACCGGCTTGATTCTGAATTTCAACGTTCCAGTGTTGCGCCAAGGAATCAAGCGTATGGTATTGTGAAGGGTCAGTTAACCACAGAGGCGCTGAGGCGCAGAGAAAAGTTCTGAAGTCCGCAGTGTCTCTGTGCCTCAGTGGTGAATGGGAAGTTTGTAGCTGACGGAGAACCCGCCGGGGCCCGGATTCTCGATGTCGGTCTTCAATTGCGGGTTTGTCTGGACCGCATGGATGAAATCAGTCAGTTCATCTTTGAGGTCGGTGACGTTGTGGGCCACGATCACGCCGCCCGGCCGCACCAAGGGAATCACCATGTTGAGGTACTTCACGTAGTCTTGTTTCCAGGCATCGATGAAGACGAAATCATAAGGCCCGTGCAGCTTGGGAATTTCCACCAGCGCGTCGCCCAGCTTGAGCGTGATAATGGAGTCGAGGCCTGCGGCTTTAAAGTTGGCCCGAGCCAGTTTCGCCCGGCCTTCGTCAATTTCCAAGGTCACCAGGTGGCCGTCTTCCCTGCGCAGTCCCATCCCGATCCAAATCGAGGAATATCCGTTCGAGGTGCCGATCTCGAGCGCCTCGCGGGCATGGACTTTCTCCGCCAGGCTGCGTAGAAAAGCGCCCTCGTCAGCATTAACGTTCCAGAGATTCCCCTCGTTCTGGCGCATCCATTTCAAGCGTTCGAGAGCCCGCGCGTCAGCGCCATCTTGCGCAGGCGTGCTCGCGGAAAAAGCCACCAGCATAAACACCGCCATCAGTGATTGGATGCAGATGATCTTGATTGTCGCGCACGACATTGGCACTCCCCATTCTGATAGGTTGCCTATTCCCAGTTGGTCTAACAACCCTCTCCCCAAGGGAGAGGGCTACTCAGTGGATGGGGGAAAGGGCTACTCAGCTAAGGAGGGAGAGGGTTTCCCTAATCCCTAGCCCCCAGTCCCTAGCCCCTAGTCCCTAGCCCCTAGAGGTGCGGGAACTTCATCTGGCAATCGTTTCCGAAGGTGAACGAGTTCACCGTCAACCCGGGCTTGGTGGGCGTCAACGTCACTACATGCGCGCCGAAGGCCGGGTTCTGGACCAGGTAATACATGCGCGGCTCGCGCACTTCGATGTAGGAGTGGCCTTCGGAATCGAGCTTCACGTCCGCGCCTTTATCAGCGGCGGTCAAATCCTTGCCGTCCTGTTGAATATACAGGGAAGAAGGGTGGCCGCGGGAGACATTCATCACCGCATAAAGTTCGCGCGCGTGGTAACGCATTTCGAGTTTGTCAGGTCCTTCCTCGCCGTTATTCTTCTTGCCGCGATACATCATGCCGTTCTTATCAGCTTCCCACGGGCCGGATACAGCCGCCCGGCCGTCATCGATGTCGGCCGGCAGCACGTAGTGAATTGTCTTGCCGTCGTGGTAGCCCTCTTGATTGCTGAGCGTTCCCCGCCCTGACCAGTCACCCACATACATCTCCGGCGTGGGCGTTCCGCAGGATGTGGCGAAAGCGTCGGGCTCTGGGGCAATCGTGTAGTCAGCGGGGAACTTCAATCCCGGCTTTGCTTCCAGGAGAAGACTTTGGACGGCGCGCTCGAGCGCATCCTCACTGCCTTCGCCGTCCTTGTGATAACGCACTACGCCCTTGGCGTCAACCAGGAAAAGGCTGGGCCAGGAATGGTTGTGATAGGCCTGCCAGAGCTGAAACGTCGAGTCCACAAAAATCGGGTAGGGTAACTCAAAGCGCTTCACGGCAGCTCTCACGTTTTCGAAGTGCGAGGCGATGTCGAACTCGTAATCGTGCACCCCGACGATCTCGAAGCCGTACTTATGGTAGCGTTCATACAGCTTCCTATTCTCGGGGAAGGTTCGGATGCAGTTGATGCACGAGTATTCCCAGAAGTCGATCATCACCACTTGGCCGCGCAACTCGTCCATGGTGAGAGGGCCTGAATTAATCCACCGCGAAGACTCGAGATCGCCGGAAGGCAGTGTATTGACCGGTTGGGAGCCGGCAGAGCCTCCCGGGCTTACCCCGGCGCCCGGTTGAGCCCGAGCGGGAGTCGGCGAGGCAAGCGGACCGGCACTGCTGGCCTCAGGGTTCGAGGCCGTTGGGAATTCAGGCGCCCGGAAGTCGGTGGGAGTCAGGCCCGGTTCATACTGGGCTAGCGCGGCGCCAGAGAAAAGCAGAAGGCAGAAAGCAAAAAGCAGAAGCCACCGTACGCCAGTTGGTTTGGGGTTCTGATTTCTAGTTTCTGCTGCTTTGAAAATCGTAGCGCGGGCGTCTCGCCCGCGGGGGCGCGGGCATCCTGCCCGCGCGCGGGAGCGAGACGCTCCCGCGACTGCGGGCGGGACGCCCGCGCTACGTCCGCTCGCCGTCAGGCCATTTTCATACTTTTCGGGTGCCCCCAGCCGACGGGCATGAGCAACTGCTTTCTGATGTCCGGTTTCCATTTTCCAGTTTCCAACTTCCCTCCGTATTTATTGTCGCACAGAGCGGGAGCAGGGAGAGTGACTTTCTGTCTCTTGCGTTTTTCGACTAAGGCCTTATACTGCCACTCCCTGGGTGCAGATGGACCCCCTCTTTCGCGGGGGTGACGATAAGAACCTCGTCATTCCCGCGTGAGCGGGAAACCAAGGGGGCTGTTATGGACCGCCGATTGCTCTGGTTTATCGCGGGTGGGGAGCACGCGTAGCGTTTCTGCGCGCTCGCGATGTATGGTTTTGCGTGTTTAGCAATTCCCCAGACGGCGAAGAATTGAGATCTCGCCACAGGCTGGCTGAAGAGCAGAGACAAGTCCTTTAGTTTCCAAATCTCTGCGCCGCTGTGCCTCTGCGGTGGGAAGGCCCTCACGAGAGGAGCAACAATGAACCGAGTAACACGCCGCAAGTTCATCCAGGTGGCGACTGCCGCGGCCGCCGGATCCATGGTGTGCTGCACAAACCGGAGAAGTCCATGGCGGTTTTTCACCCTCGAGGAAGGGCAGACGGCAGACGCGATTGGCGAACGACTTATCCCCGCCGATCAAGATCCCGGAGCGTCTGACGCGGGCGTAGTGAACTTCCTAGACACTCAGCTCATGGGTCCGTACAAGCGGTTTCGGGCCAGCTATCGCCAAGGTCTGAAGGGCGTCGACTGGACGAGCCGGCAGATGTATGGAGGCCGCTTCACGCAGTTGAGCGCGGAAAAGCAAGACGCGGTTTTAAAGGAGCTTGAACGAGGCAGCGCCACGGGAGAAGGTTGGAAGGAAATTTCCTCCAAAGATTTTTTTGCACTCATACTCGGCCACACGATGCAAGGCTTTTACGGCGACCCCCGCCACGGGGGAAACCGCGGGCGAGCGAGTTGGAAAATGGTCAACCTACCGTACCCGCCCATTCGTGGGCGATTGCACTACGACTTGACGAAACCAGGGGCGTAGCCGCTTTGGAGTGCGGCAGCATAGCTGCCGCCTTGGAATTCCGGCAAGAATAGCGGCAGCTTCGCTGCTACACTCCAAGGCGACTTCGTTACAAATAAAATCATGGCACTCAAACGTGTTAATGCGGTGGTGGTGGGAGCAGGGGCGGGGGGCGGCATCGTAGCGAAAGAGTTGGCGGAAGCTGGCTTGAGCGTGGTGCTGCTGGAACGCGGCAAGTGGTACACAGCCTTCGACTGCCGCAAGGACGACCTCCGCAATCAGCGAACTTCCGTTCTGGGCTGCGGCTTCGGTCCCGACGACGAACGCTACCGCCGGGTGTTCGTGGATCCCCAGGGTCACGAGCGGGTGGTATTGCCGAGCGACGGCGTCTACGGCAACAACGCCGCTTGCGTCGGCGGCGGCACGGCCAGCTACGGCGCGATGGCGTGGCGTTACATGGAGAAAGACTTCCGCATGCGCTCCACCTACGGCACGGTCGCGGGAAGCACTCTCGAAGACTGGCCCATCAGCTACGCAGATCTCGAGCCTTTCTACGAGAAGGCGGAGTGGGAAATTGGCGTGTCCGGCGACGACACGGACAATGTTTTCCGCGCTCCGCGCAAAAAGCCGCTGCCCATGCCGCCGCTCCCGCCCGGGCGCGAACACGAGATTCTGAAACCTGCCGCCAAGCGGCTGGGCCTGCATCCCTTTGACATTCCCATGCTGCGCAACTCGGTGCCCTACAACGGTCGCGCGGCCTGCATGCGCTGCCGCTGGTGCGTGGGATTTGCCTGTGAGGTCGACGCCAAGAACGGCACGCAGAACACCGTGATCCCCAAAGCCCTGGCGAGCGGCAACTGCGAGTTGCGCGCCGAGTGCGTGGTGAAGGAAATCCTCACCGACAGCCGCGGCAGGGCAACTGGCGTGTCCTACTTTGATTCTCAGGGCGGGCTCCAAATCCAGCCAGCGGATCTGGTGGTATCATCCGGCGGCGCCACGGAAACGGCGCGTCTGCTGCTTAATTCCAAGAGCAGCCTCTTCCCTCAGGGGCTCGGCAATCGCAACGACTGGGTAGGACGGAATTTGCAGGGGCACGGCTATGCGGGCGCTTATGGGCTATTCGACTACGACGTGTACGATGACATCGGCCCCGGCGCGTCCATCGCCATCAGCGATTTCAACCACGGCAACCCGGGCATGGTGGGCGGCGGCGCGCTGTGCAATGAGTTTATCCGCTTGCCTATCCATTTTTCTTCCATGACTCCGCCCAACCTGCCGCACTGGGGCAAGGCGCACAAAGACTTCATGCGCCAGGCCTACCGGCGAACCATCGTGGTGATGGGGCCGGCGCAGGAAATGCCGATGTTTGACTCACGCGTCCAGGTTGACCCGCGCGTCACGGACTACTGGGGAATACCGGTGGTGCGCCTGTCCGGTACAAACCACCCGCACACGGTCGAACTGGGGAAAATGCTGGCCACGAAAGCCGATGCCTGGCTAAAGGAAGCGGGAGCCGTCTCCACTTGGCCGCGCCCGCCGCGCGTCGGGCTGAGCGGAGGGCAACACCAGGCCGGAACTTGCCGAATGGGCAACGACCCTAAAACCTCCGTAGTCAATCGATACTGCCAGGTGCACGACATCGATAACCTCTTTGTGGTCGACGGCAGCGTCCATGTGAACAACGGAGGTTTCAACCCCGTGCTCACGATTATGGCGATCGCCTACCATGCCTCTGCTCATATCGTGGGTGTGTGGAAAGGAACGGGGTTCCGGAGTTGAGGAAGACCGAAATTCGAAGCTCGAAACTCGAAACTGAGATTTCGATGCCGCGAAAAATCCACGTTGTCATCCTGAGCGAAGCAAAGGATCTCGGCAGTTGGTCTGGAGCCATCCATCACTTTGCCCAAGTCATCAGGCTCGACCAGAGTTAGGATATGCCAACTGAACAGCCCGCACGCCGTTACCGCAGCTTGCTCCTGATCGGACTGGTAGCTATTGTTCTCAGCCTTCCAGCTACCAGCCTATACTACGACTACTCGCAGGGAAAGGCCTGCGCCCGCTGCCATGAAATCTGGCAGCCCTACACGGATTGGCACACCTCCGCGCACCGGAATGTTCCTTGCTCGGACTGCCATGGAAGTGTGTTCACGTTGGATGCCGGCTTTCATTTGAACAACATCCGGCGTGTAGCGGACCATCTTTCGGGGAAGTTGCCGGAACGCGTCGAGCTTCGCACCAAGGACGATTTCCAGGTGAACGAGCGATGCCGGAATTGCCACCAAGGCGAGTACGCCGCTTGGGCATCAAGTTCACACAGCGCCACCTACTCTCAGATTTTCCTCGACAAGAAGCAAAACAGCCAGCAACACCTTATGGACGATTGCTTGCGCTGTCACGGTATGCACTTCACGGGAGGCATTCGCGACCTTGTGACCCCTATCGATTCCACAGGCCCCTGGCGTCTTCTGAAGCCTGAACTGGCCGGCCGTCCTGTTATTCCTTGCTTAACCTGCCACCAGATGCACCGTCAAGGCATGCCCTTGGCGCGGCCCGCCGTCAAGGCCGCGAACGCAAGCGCCACGGAAGAGATAGCCCGGCCATCTCTGGCGCTCTTCGATCGGCGCGAACTCGACCACGTTCCCTTAGGGAGCCTTTCCCTTCCCCAGATGCACCAGGGCGCGCGCGGGGTCAAAATCAGTCCGGACACTCGCCAGGCGCTTTGCTACCAGTGCCATGCTCCGCTCGCAAGTCTTGAGGTGGGGTCCGGGGATGACCGAACGCCCATGGGCGTGCACGAAGGGCTAAGCTGTCTTTCTTGCCATGGAAATCATGGGCAAACCACTCGCGCGTCTTGTTCGAGCTGTCACCCGCAACTGTCGAACTGCGGCCTGGATGTGGAGAAAATGGACACAACCTTCCGTTCCACGACGAGTCCGCACAACATCCACTTCGTCAAATGCACAGATTGCCACACGAAAGGCGTGCCGGCGAAAAGGGTAAAGACTAAGGTGTAAAGGGCAAAGATTCTGGCCTTCAGCCTTCAGCCTTCACCCTTTATCCTTTTAACCTTTTTACCGCTTGAACCGGCCCATCAGCTCCGCTCGAGCCAGAATGTGACCCTGCATGGCACTATCCAGCTCTCTTCGCGCGGCCGCGGGACGCAGATCGAGTTTCGCATCCAGAGCGTATAGCCGAATGAAGTAGCGGTGGGGCTTGCCTGGCGGCGGGCACGGTCCACTGTACCCGGTTCTTGAGAAGTCGTTGGTCCCTTGTCGTCCTCCGCCCGCCATCTGATCGCTTCCAGGCAACGCTTCCGGAAGCCGGCGGAAACCTGCGGGCAGATCATAAACCAACCAATGGACGAAGGTTCCCGAGGGAGCGTCAGGATCGTCCTCAATGATGGCGAAACTCTGTGTGCCGGCGGGGGGATCGCTCCACGCGAGTGTGGGCGACACATCCGCGGCCTCGCAGGTGAAGCGCTTGGGTATGAAACCCCCTGGTTCGAATGCAGTGGTTTTCAATTCAATCTTCGCAGCCTGCTGCCCACGCACCTGCGCCGGGGACACGAACATAATCATCCCCAGAGGAAGCGGCGGCATTATGACCAAAGCTCTGCTCAGCAAGAACACTGTGCTTCGGTGGCGAACGTTTTTAAACATTGCGATACCCCCTTGCAGCGTGGTGAAAATGGGAGTCGGTCATGCGAAGCGCAGCGAAGCATCTGTAATGCCTTCTTGAAAACAAACAACTGCAGATTCTTCGCTGCCATGAAAATAGCGGAATCGGACCCCCTCACCCGACCCGCGCCGGCTGATGAAAGCGCGGTCGCGGGCCACCCTCTCCCCCAAGGGGGAGAGGGCATTTTCATGATCAGTGGTGAGCCGATGGATCACGAAGTCTTCGCTCAGGATGACAGCACGCAAGGGTCATTCAGCAACCTGCTCGTCGCTGATCCATTGCCCCGATACCTGGCACCTGGAACCTGCCTTCACCGCTGCGGGAACATAAACGATTCCAGCATATCGGCCCGAGCCTTCTCGTCCAAGGCAATAACCGTGAGGATATCCCTTACGGAAATCATGCCGCGATACTGCCCTTGCTGGTCAACGACGGGCAGATGGAAGAAACGGTGCTTCTCCATGAGCCGCACGCACTCATCCAAAGAGGTTTCGGGCGGCACGACGGTGAGCTCTGAAGTCATGATCTCCGAGACGCGCATCCAGGCTGGGCATTTGTTCTCTGCCGCGACCTTATCAGAAATATCACTTTGCGACACAACCCCGAGGAGCTTCCCCTGGCGGTCGCACACGCCGACCGACCGGATCTCCTTCTCACGCAAGTAGCGCGCAGCTTCATGTACGGTAACGTCATCGGCAATCGAATAGAAATCCTTCCGAGAATCGATGAGGTCCTTAATTGTCATAGCTCCCCCCGCGGAGTCACATTTGCCTGAATATAAAACCGAGCTAGGTCCGGTTGCAAGGGGTTTCGAATCGGGGCGATGTAGGGGCAGGGCTTGCCCTGCCCGCTCGTCGTAAGGGGACGGCAAGCCGTCCCCCTACACCGGCCGTCGTTATCGGCCGATTAGGGGGTGCACGATTATGTTAATCTGAGGGCGAGGTAAAAACCATGGGACCATTTCGTTATCACGTGTTTGTCTGCGAGCAGCAGAAAGCCGAGGGGGTGGCGTGCTGTGCGGCGCGCTGCTCGGCAAAGGTACTCGAGGCGTTGCGCAAGGAGGTGGCTCAGAAGGGGTTGGCGAATGAGGTGCTGGTCACGGCCTGCGGTTCGTTTGGCCTCTGCGATCGCGGGCCGAACATGATTGTCTACCCTGAGGGCGTCTGGTATTCAGGCGTGGGGCCGCAGGATGTGCCTGAAATCGTGCAAGCGCACTTTCAGGGTGGAAGAGTTGTGGAGCGTTTGGCCAATAAGGACGTGGCCATTTTGAAGCAAGAGATCTGCGCAAATCGCGACAAAGCGTTGGCGGCACAACGTGCGCAAGCTGCCTCCGGCGTCCTTCCCGACGATATGAACCGCACCCTGCGGGGATTTCAGGAAAGCCGGGTAATACTCACCGCCGTCGAGTTGGATCTGTTTACCGCCGTAGGAAGCGGGGCGACAGCCGAGGAGGTAGGGGCCCGGGTGGGCGGCGACCCGCGCGCCACTGAAATGCTGTTAAACGCCCTCGTGGCCATGGGCTGGTTGGCTAAGAGCGGCGCCGTCTTCAGCAATACCCCTTCGAGCGTCCGGTATTTCGTGGCGGGTTCTGCGGATGACTGGCGTGTCGCAACGCTGCATTTGGCGCACCTTTGGGAGACGTGGTCGACGCTCACCGAGTGCGTTCGCACCGGCACCTCGGTGGCTCGCCAGGCCGTGGCAGGGCGGGCTGAAGATTGGACCTCCGCTTTCATCGCAGCCATGCACCGCAACGCACGCGCGCGAGCGCCGCTGGTGGTGAGCGCTGTCGGCACGGAAAGCGTCTCCCGCATGTTGGATGTGGGCGGAGGTTCGGGCGCCTATTCCATCGCCTTTGCCGGCGCCAAGGCGAATCTCAAGGTTGACCTCCTGGACCGGGCGGAAGTTCTCCCCATCACCCAAGGGCACATCGAAAGCGCAGGCCTTGCGGACCGTATTCGGACACTGCCGGGAGACTTGCGCGCCGACCAGCTTGGAGCGGGATACGATCTGGTGTTGGTATCGGCAATTTGCCACATGCTGGGTGTCGATGAAAACAGGGATCTCTTCAAACGGTGCTTCCAGGCCCTGGCGCCAAAGGGCCGCCTGGTGATCCAGGACTTTATCCTCGAACCCGACAAGACCGCGCCCAAGTCTGCCGCGCTATTCGCATTGAACATGCTGGTGGGGACAGAAGGTGGAAGCACCTACACCGAGGCGGAATACGCTGCCTGGCTCACGGAAGCAGGCTTCGACGACGTACGGCACGTGCGCCTGCCTGGACCCTCAGGATTGATCATCGGCCGACGTGTGTAGGGGGACGGCTTGCCGTCCCCGCACGGTTATACCACAAGCAAACTGAGGTTAGGGCAAGCCCTACCCCTACGTCGCGGTCGTGGTACGTGGAGGGCTTGCCCTCCCCTGCCGCTACATCGCGGTTGTGGACAATGCGTGGAGATATTTCTCGAGCTTCTTGCTGGCCATTTCCCGCAAGGCGTGCCCGTAGGGGACAAGCTCGAGGTTGAACTGGTCGCAGGCGGACTCGAACTGCTGAGCCAGATCGGAGAAATAGGCTTTGGCGCGGGCCTGGCCGCCTTCGAGTTCCAGTCCGTACTCATGCAGTTTAGCCAGGGCTCTCTCGTTTAGCTTGTCGAGTTCCGTCGAGAGATCAGCGCGAACCTTGTCAAACCTAGCCAGCGCGCGGCTGTACGATGCGTTGTCTCGCTCGATGCGCCGGGTAAGAAAACTTCCCTGAAGGCGGATGGCAAAATCGTACCAGCGCCCGCGGACCAGTTGCCGGAGCGCTTCACTGACGGAGTAAAACTGGCGGGAAATACGAAATATACCCGCTTGAAGTTCTGAGGGGCTGATGTGCGAAGGGCAAACCACCGCGTGCTGAGCGTCGAAAAGCTGCCAATCACCCCAGGCGAAAATCCGTTTCTCCTCGGCAAGGCGGCGGGTCAGGGGTGGCCCCGGCACGGCAGTCAGTGCAAAAAATTGTGTGGTGGTAAGGCCTGAGCTTCTAGCGAACTCCAGCGTCTCACTCAGGGTTTCCGGTGTGTCCGCGTCGGAGCCCAGCACGAACATACCGTGCACGCGGATCCCCGCTTCCTCAAAGGCCGCGATAGCGCGCCGGTTTTTCTCGAGAGTGGAGTGTTTGTTGAAGAGTTTGAGGGTTTCTTCGTTCACCGACTCGAGGCCGATGAAAACCATGGCGCAGTTGGCGCGCTTCATCAACCTCAGCAGTTCGCGATCCTGCGCGGTCTCGACCCGCAC
>JBEKLY010000054.1:0-31633 GCA_050010015.1 Terriglobia bacterium | reverse complement strand
GACTTTCGCGGCATCGCGCAATTGGATTTCGTCGACTACTCGATCGGCAACTGGGAATGCAAGTGCGGCAGCCTCAAGGGACTCCACCACTTGCGCAGCACGTGCCGGAATTGCGGCCACACCGTTATCACCGATCCCTTCAAGGTGGGAGATGTGCTCTGCACACGCTGCGGCACCTTCAATAAGAACGTGGTGACCTTCTGCAACAAGTGCGGGGACCCTGTCGCCCTGCAGCTCAAATATGACGTCACCGAGTGCCAGGAGCGCGGCATGACCTTTGCCGCTCCGCTTAAGGTCACTATTCGCCTTACCCTCTACGACAAGGATAGCGACACGGGCCACAAAAGCATTCGGGACATCAAGGAGCAAGAGGTCTACTTCGGCGAAATCCCCTTGATGACCGAAAACGGCACCTTCATCATCAACGGCACGGAACGCGTCATAGTGAGCCAGCTTCATCGTTCGCCCGGCGTGTTCTTCGAAGCCACGCCCCAACGCACGTATTTCCTGGGCAAGGTTATTCCCTACCGCGGCTCCTGGGTGGAGTTCGAGTACGACACCAAGAACATCCTGTACGTCCGCATCGACCGCAAGCGGAAATTTCTGGCCACGATTTTCCTGCGCGCTTTGGGCCTGAAGAACGATTCCGAGATCATCAAGGCGTTCTACTCGGTCGAGAAGCTTGTGCTGAAAGACCGCAAGCTCTTCCTGGAAGTTTCTCCGGGATTGATTGGAATTAAGCTCTCGAAGAACGTTGAGCATCCGCGAACCCACGAGGTGGTGGTCAACGCGGGCCGGAAGGTTTCGGAATCGGTCTATAAAGAGATTCAAAAGGCCAAGATCACGCAACTGGAAGTGATTGCCCAGGATTTGGAAGGCGCCTTTGCCGCCGTCGACGTCGTGAATCCGGCGACCGGGGAAGTGATGCTCGAGGCGAACAACGAGCTTACCTCAAGCGCCCTGAATTCCATTCAGGAGGCCGGCCTTTCGGATATCCAGGTGTTCTTCCCGGAGCGCGACGAAACCGGTGCGGTTATCAGCCAGACCTTGCGCCGCGATGCCTTGAAGACGCCTCAGGAAGCTCTCATTGAGATGTATCGCAAGATGCGGCCGGGAGATCCCCCCACACTCGATACCGCCACGGCGCTCTTCAATGGCATGTTTTTTGACCCGCGCAAGTACGACTTCTCGCGTGTCGGCCGTCTGAAGTTCAACATTAAACTGGGCACCTTCACCAAACTCAAGAACCGCATTAACGACAAGGCTACCGAACTGGAACTCGAAGACGCCCGCAGCTTCCCCTCCGCCAATTTTTACGCGGTCGTCGACCAGGAGAAGATGTTCATCGGGAAGCGCGAAGAGCGCATCTGTTCGGAGGTCGTCAGGGCCTGCGAAGGCACGATGGCCACGGAGCATTCCGAACATACGCCCATTCAACTTCCGCTCGACAAGCGCACCCTCGAGCCGGAGGACTTCTACGCTGTCATCCGTTACCTGCTCAAGCTGCACAAGAACATTGGCGGCAACTTCACTGTGGACGACATCGATCACCTGGGTAACCGCCGCGTCCGCGCGGTGGGCGAGTTGCTCGAGAACCAGTTCCGCCTGGGCCTGGTCCGCATGGAACGCGCGATCAAGGAGAAGATGTCGGTTTATCAGGAAATGTCCACGGCCATGCCCCATGATCTGATCAACGCCAAGCCGGTCATGGCGGCTATCCGGGAATTCTTCGGTTCGTCCCAGCTATCCCAGTTCATGGACCAGACCAATCCGCTCTCCGAAATTACTCACAAGCGGCGCCTGTCGGCTCTGGGACCGGGCGGACTCTCGCGCGAACGCGCCGGATTCGAAGTCCGCGACGTGCATCCCACACACTACGGCCGCATCTGCCCCATCGAGACGCCGGAAGGCCCCAACATCGGCCTTATTTCCTCGCTCTCCTGTTACGCGCGCATCAACGAGCACGGTTTCATTGAGAGCCCTTATCGTAAGGTCCGCGGCGGCAGGATCGTGGATTACGTCACCATCATGCACTCGGGCGACAGCTCCTGGCGCGTGGGCGAGCACGTCGAGGTGGGCGAGGTTGAGAAGGCGAACGAAGAGCTTGCGGAGAAGAAACGTAAGCTGGTTGAGCACGAGCCTTTTTCGTTTTACCTCTCCGCCTGGGAAGAGGACCAGCACATCATCGCTCAGGCCAACGTTCCGGTGGATGACAAAGGCCGCATCGTTCACGAACTGGTCAATGCCCGGCAGGCTGGCAACTTCGTGTTGAAGCGGCGCGATGAGATTGATTACATCGACGTCAGCCCCAAGCAACTGGTGAGCGTCGCGGCGTCGCTTATTCCTTTCCTCGAGAACGACGACGCAAACCGCGCTCTCATGGGTTCCAACATGCAGCGCCAGTCTGTCCCGCTGCTGCGCGCCCAGGCTCCTTTGGTCGGTACGGGAATGGAGGAAGTCACGGCCCGCGATTCCGGCGCGGTGGTGATTTGCAAACGCAATGGCACGGTGGACAGCGTGGACAGCGAGCGCATCATCGTGCGCGTCGAGGGCGACGGGCACAGCGGCCAGTTCTCCCGCGAGGTCGGGGCGGACATCTATCAGTTGACCAAGTTCCGCCGCTCCAACCAGAACACCTGCATTAACCAGAAGCCGGCGGTTTCCAAAGGCCAGCACGTGCTGGCGGGACAGGTCCTTGCCGATGGCCCCTGCACGGACCACGGTGAACTGGCCCTGGGCCGCAACATCCTGGTGGCTTTCATGCCGTGGCGAGGTTACAACTTTGAAGACGCCATCCTGGTCAGCGAGAAGCTGGTGAAAGAGGACTCCTACACGTCCATCCACATCGAGGAGTTCGAAATCGAGTCTCGTGACACCAAGCTGGGTCCGGAAGAAATCACTCGCGACATCCCGAACGTCTCGGAATCCTTGCTGAAAGACCTGGACGAAAGCGGCATCATCCGCATCGGGGCTTACGTCAAGCCCGGCGATATTCTGGTCGGTAAAGTAACCCCGAAGGGTGAAACCCAGCTCACCCCGGAGGAAAAACTGCTGCGCGCCATCTTCGGCGAAAAGGCCGGCGACGTTCGCGATGCTTCGCTGACGTGCCCTCCGGGAATCGAAGGTATCGTCGTGGACGTCAAGATCTTCTCGCGCAAAGGAGCGGAGAAAGACGAGCGCGCGAAAGTCATCGAAACCTCGCAGCAGGGCCGGCTGGAAAAGAACCTGAACGACGAAATCCGCATCCTTCAGGACGAGCGTCTGAAGCGGCTCTGCGCCTTGCTCCAAGGGGAGAAACTGCTGGCGGACCTGCACGACGAAAAAACCAACAAACGTCTCCTCGTCAAAGGCACGGAACTCGATCGCGAGGTCCTGTCGCGCCTCTCAACCCACAACCTGAAGCGCATCCGGATCGCCAAGAAAGATCCGACCCTGATGGAGAGGATCGACGAGGTCGAGGAGATGACCTCGCGGCAGATCGACATCCTGAGAAAGATCACCGATGAAAGGATTCAAAAGCTCAAGAAAGGCGACGAGCTGCCTCCGGGAGTCATCAAGCTGGTGAAAGTCTTCATCGCCATGAAGCGCAAACTTTCGGTCGGCGATAAGATGGCCGGACGCCACGGAAACAAGGGCGTGATCGCGCGCATCCTCCCCGAAGAAGACATGCCCTATATGCCTGACGGTACGCCCGTGGAAGTGGTGTTAAATCCCCTCGGCGTCCCATCCCGAATGAACGTGGGTCAGATTCTGGAAACTCACTTGGGGTGGGCCGCCAGAGAGTTGGGGGTCAAACTGCGTCAACTCGTCTCGACGGAATCCAATGCCGAGGTGGTTCGCAAAGAGCTCAAGAGCGTGTTCCGCAATAACAGTTCCGCCAAGGTTTTCGATGACCTCGATGACGAGCAGGTGCTCGCGTTCGGACGCGCGTTCGGGGAAGGCGTTCCTTTCTCGACTCCGGTCTTCGACGGCGCGACCGAAAAGGAAATCAAAGGGTACTTGGAAAAGGCCGGGCTGCCCACTTCCGGGAAGATCAAGCTTTATGACGGTATGACGGGCGAGCCCTTCGAACAACCGGTCACGGTGGGTTACATCTACATGCTGAAGCTATCGCACTTGGTAGACGACAAGATCCACGCCCGCTCCATCGGACCCTACTCGCTCATCACTCAGCAACCCCTCGGCGGCAAAGCGCAGTTCGGCGGACAGCGCTTTGGCGAAATGGAAGTTTGGGCGCTCGAAGCTTACGGCGCGGCGCACATCCTTCAGGAACTGCTCACCGCCAAGTCCGACGACGTGTACGGCCGCGCCAAAATCTATGAAGCCATTGTTAAGGGAGAGGCGGCCATCGAGCCCGGCATTCCGGAGTCCTTCAACGTGCTGGTCCGGGAGCTCCAAAGCCTCTGCCTGGATGTGGAGTTGATCAAGAAACCGAAAGAACTCGCGCCGCTCCCCGTTCATCCGGAGTGAGCGTTGCAAAGTTCGAACCTGGTCTGACCCTGTTGTTCTTCGCTTCGCTCAGAATGACAGGATGGCCGGAGGTTGGTTTGCCAGGGATGTGTAGTCTTTCGATCTTCGATTTTCGAATATCGATTTTCGACACGCACGGCAAAGGAGGCAACATTGTTCCGAAGCAGCCCTTATGATCGAGTCAGTTTAATCGGAGAGTTCGACGCTATTCGCATCAGTTTGGCTTCGCCCGAGAAGATCCGCTCCTGGTCTCACGGCGAGGTGACCAAGCCTGAAACCATAAATTACCGTACCTTCAAACCGGAACGTGACGGACTTTTCTGCGCCAAGATTTTCGGCCCGGTCACTGACTGGGAATGCCTGTGCGGAAAGTACAAGCGCATGAAGCACCGCGGGGTGATTTGCGACAAGTGCGGCGTCGAAGTAACGCTATCCAAGGTACGGCGCGAACGCATGGGCCACATAGAGCTGGCGGCGCCCTGTTCCCACGTCTGGTTTTTCAAAGGCCTTCCTAGCCGCATCGGACACCTGCTCGATATCTCTCTCCGGGATCTGGAAGCCATTTTGTATTTCGAAAAGTACGTCGTGGTCGACCCCGGTGAAGCACCACTCACGGAAAAGGAATTGCTGACGGAGGAACGCTTTCGGCAGCTTCAACAGGAATTCCCGGGCAAGTTTCGCGCCGCGATGGGTGCGGAAGCCATCAAGGAGCTTCTGAAGCGAGTGGAAATTGAAGCGCTCACCGAGGAGTTGCGCGAGCGCATGAAGAGCGACCCCTCCCAGCAGAAGCGCGTCAAGTATGCCAAGCGGCTGAAGGTGCTCGAGGCGTTCCGCAAGTCCGGCAATAAACCGGAGTGGATGATTCTGGATGTGATTCCGGTAATCCCGCCGGAACTGCGCCCCTTGGTGCCTTTGGATGGCGGCCGATTCGCCACGTCGGATCTCAACGACCTCTACCGGCGGGTGATCAACCGCAACAACCGTCTGAAGAAGTTGATGGAACTGCATGCCCCGGACGTCATTGTGCGCAACGAAAAGCGCATGCTGCAGGAGGCGGTGGATGCTCTGTTCGACAACGGCCGCCGTGGCCGCGTTCTGCGTGGCGCCAACAACCGCCCGCTGAAGTCGCTTTCCGACACACTGAAAGGCAAGCAAGGCCGCTTCCGCCAGAACCTGCTGGGCAAGCGCGTCGATTACTCCGGCCGCTCCGTCATCGTCGTTGGCCCGGAACAGAAACTGCATCAGTGCGGTCTGCCCAAGAAGATGGCGCTCGAACTGTTCAAACCTTTCATCTACCACCGGCTCGAGCAGGCCGGGCATTGCACCACCATTAAGGCCGCGAAGGAAATGGTCGAGCGGCAGGAACCCGTGGTGTGGGACATCCTCGAGGAAGTCATCAAGGACCATCCCGTGCTGCTCAACCGCGCTCCCACGCTTCACCGCCTGGGCATTCAGGCTTTCTCACCGCTCCTGGTGGAGGGGAAGGCCATCAAGATTCACCCCCTGGTTTGCACGGCGTTCAACGCCGACTTCGACGGCGACCAGATGGCCGTTCACATCCCGCTCTCGCCCGAAGCGCAAATCGAAGCCTCGGTGCTCATGCTCTCGTCGTCCAACATCCTGTCGCCGGCCAATGGCCAGCCCCTGGCCGTCCCCACCCAGGATATCGTTCTGGGAATTTACTACTTGACGAAGGACAAGCGCGGGGCCAAAGGTGAAGACCGTGCTTTTGCCAATTCTGAAGAGGTCGTACTGGCCCTCGAGGCGGGCGAGGTGGAGAGCCTCACGCCCATTCGCCTGCGTTTCACCGGCCGTGTGATCGATCTCAGCACCGCCTATGACGATCAGGACGTGCTCCACGCCGAGCCCATCACGGTGAAAAGCCAATTCATCAACACCACCGTGGGCCGCGTGATCTTCAACGACCATCTGCCGAAAGATTCGACCACCATGCAACCCCTCATGCCCTTCGTCAACGGCCTGCTCCGCAAGAAAGGCCTGGGCGCACTGGTCAACTACTGCTACCTGCGCTTTGGCCTCGAGACCACCGTGCAGATGCTGGACGAAGTTAAGACCCTCGGCTTCCTCTACGCCACCAAGGCGGGGATTTCAATTGGCATCGACGACCTCGTGGTGCCGATGAGCAAGGCCAAGCTGGTGAGCGACGCCGAGCAGGAAGTGATTGATGTTGAAAAACAGTACCAGGAAGGCGCCATCACCCACGGCGAACGCTACAACAAGGTGATCGCCATCTGGTCGAACGTCACCGACCACGTCGCCGACGAGATGTTCCAGACCATGGAAGCGCAGGACAAATCCGGCGACTTGAACCCCATTTACATCATGGCGGATTCCGGCGCGCGCGGTTCGAAGCAACAGATCCGGCAGCTTTCCGGCATGCGCGGCTTGATGGCCAAGCCTTCGGGCGAAATCATCGAGACGCCCATTACCGCCAACTTCCGCGAAGGCCTCAACGTGTTGCAATACTTCATCTCGACGCACGGCGCGCGCAAAGGCTTGGCGGACACGGCGCTCAAGACCGCCGACTCCGGTTACCTCACGCGGCGCCTGGTGGACGTAGCGCAGGACGTGATTATCTCGAAATTCGACTGCGGCACTCTGGACGGCATCTACGTCGAGCCGATCGTCGAGGCCGGCGAGGTGGTCGAGCCGCTGCGCGACCGCATCGTAGGCCGCGTGGTGCTCGAGCAGATTAAGGACTATGAAGGTAATGTCATTGTTGATGTCAACCAGGAGATTAACGAGGACCTGGCCGCTTCCATCCAGGCCGCCGGCATCGAGCGCGTGAAAATCCGCTCCGTGCTCACCTGCGAGTCGCGGCGCGGCGTCTGCGTCCGCTGCTACGGTCGTAACCTGGCCACCGGCAAGGTGGTGGAGATGGGCGAGGCGGTCGGAGTCATCGCCGCGCAGTCCATCGGCGAACCCGGCACGCAGCTCACTATGCGGACATTTCACATCGGCGGAACCGCCAGCCGTATCAGTGAGCAGACCACGCTGGAGGCCAAGAACAACGGCTTCCTGAAGTTCGTCAGCCTCCAGACCGTTACCAACCGCGAGGGCAACTTCGTAGCCATGAATCGCAATGGCGCGGTGGTGGTGGTGGACGACAAGGGCCACGAACGCGAACGCTACTCGGTGGTCTACGGCGCGCGGATCAAATACTCGGACGGCGCGCCGGTCAAGCAGGGCAGCATCCTGGTGGAGTGGGATCCCTACACCTTCTCGATTTTGACCGAGGTCGCCGGAACGGTTCAGTTCAAAGATCTCGAGGCGGGAGTTACTCTCCAGGAGCAGGTCGACGAAGTAACCGGCCTGTCGCAGTGGGTGGTGACGGAGGCGCCGGAAGAGCAATTTCAACCCCGGTTGGTGATTAAGCCTGGTGGCGAAGGCGCCTCTAAAGCGGGCTCAAAGAAATACCTCATGCCCTCTCGAGCTCACTTGATGGTTGAGGACGGCGCTCAGGTCAGCGCCGGCGACGTACTGGCTAAGATCCCGCGTGAAACCACCAAGACCAAAGACATCACCGGCGGTCTGCCGCGCGTCGTGGAATTGTTCGAAGCCCGCAAACCCCATGAGCCCGCCGTCATTACGGAAGTCGATGGAGTGGTAAAGTACGGCGATGTCGTGAAAGGCCAGCGCAAAATCGTGGTCGCTCCGGATCGCGGAGAGGTCAAAGAGTACTTGCTGCCGCGCGGCGTTCACGTCTCCGTTCAGGAGGGCGAGCGGGTGAAAGCCGGCGAACCCCTCATGGACGGCCCGCGTAATCCGCACGACATCCTGGCGGTGCTCGGCGAAAAAGAGCTGCAGAAATACCTGGTCGACGAAATTCAGGAAGTCTATCGGCTGCAGGGCGTCAACATTAACGACAAGCACATTGAAGTGATCGTCCGGCAGATGATGCGCTGGGTGAAAGTCGAGGATGTGGGCGATACGGAATTCCTCCTCGACGAGCAGGTAGATAAGTTCAGGTTCAGGGAAGAAAACGATCGGGCCAAGACGGCGGACGGCAAGGCTGCTACCGGCAGGCCCTTGCTCCTCGGCATCACCAAGGCTTCACTGGCCACCGAGTCCTTCATCTCTGCGGCGTCCTTCCAGGAAACCACCCGCGTGCTCACGGAAGCTTCCATTCGCGGCGCGGTGGACCACCTGCGCGGACTCAAGGAGAACGTGATCATGGGCCGCTTGATCCCGGCTGGCACCGGCCTCGAGTTCTACCGCAACTTCAGGCTGCTGAGCGAGGCCGCTCCGCCTCGGCCGGTAGAGGAAGTGCCGGCGGAAACCACGATTCCCGCCGCGGCGACTCCCGCCGCGGGCATGGCCCTCGACCTACCGGACGAGGACGCCGCGCGAACCCAGTGATGGTCGATGGTTGATTGGCGATTGGTTGACGCGGACCCCTCGCTTCCGGGGTCCGCGGCTTTTCTTAATTCTGGATTTACGATGGCCGCTTGATCTTGAATCTGAAATCTTGAATCTCAAATCTTGAATCTTAAATACCAGTTCCTCAATCCTTGATCGCCGAATACGCCAACCGGATGACTCGAGCATTAACGTTGATATCCCCGGTAGGATGAAGCTGGGCCATAACCACCGCGATCATATCTTCTTTGGGATCGATCACGAAGTCGGTATAGTAGAAACCGCCCCAATAAAACCCGCCCACTGAACCGAGCTCGGTCAAATACCTGGGCTCACTATTGACACCGAAGCCCAAGCCGTAACCCATGCCATCGACTTTTCCCTGCACGTGGTCAATCGTCATCAACTCAACCGACTTGCGGCTGAGCAACCGCACTCCGTTGAGCTTGCCACCGTTCAGCATCATCTGGCAAAAGCGGTAATAGTCCTCCGTCGTTGAGCAGAGCCCGCCGCCACCCGAGAAATAGGTGCGCGGTCCGCGATAGGCATAATCGGACGAGTAGGAAAAATCACCTTCTCTCATCACCTTTCCTTCCGGGATCACCTCGAGCCCTTTATCAGGATGATAAGCATACGCGGCGGCGAGGCGCGGGACCTTATCGGGCGGCAGGAAGAAGCAGGTGTCCTTCATCCCCAGCGGTTTGAAAACGCGCTCCTCGAGGAATCTGTCGAATGGCATTCCGGAGACTCTTTCCACAAGGTAACCCAGCACATCATCCGACAAGCTGTATTCCCACTGGTCGCCGGGCTGGAACAACAGCGGAAGCGACGCCAGCTTCTTGACGGAATCGCCTGTCGAACCCTCCTGCTGAAGGAGGCCGGTGCCGAGGCCCGCGGCATTGTAGGCTTTGCCCAGGCGCGCATTCCAGGGATAAGTGAGGCCGGAAGTGTGCGTCAGCAAGTCGAAGATGGTGATGGGGCGCTTGGCATCCACCAGGGCGCCCGGAGGGGAGGTCTTGTCCTGCGGAACTGGCGGGTCCAGCACTTTCATATTCTTGAATTCCGGAATGAAGTCGGAGACGGGCTCATTCAGCAGGAATCGCCCTTCTTCATAGAGGATCATCACGGCCACGCTAGTGATGGGCTTGCTCATCGAGCAGATGCGGAAAATGTTGTCGGAGCGCATCGGCTTTTTCGCCTCGCGGTCGGCCATGCCGAACGCCTTCAAATACGCGATCTTGCCGTGCCGCGCAACCAGCGCCACCGCGCCTGCCATGCGTCCGTCATTGATGCTTTGCTCGAGGGCGCCGTCGATGCGCTCCAGACGTGCCGGGGAAAGACCCACTTCATCGGGGGAGGCGACACCACTCGATTGTTGAAAACCAGAAGATGCGGCCAACGGGACTGCCGGTGGATTCGATGGCGCCAGCGAAGGACAGATGACGAGCCAAGACAATGCTAAGAACGCAATGGCATACAGCCCGAACCGGACTTTCCTCATTTTCCCCTCCAGTAGTTGCGGCGAGTCCGCCTCGCTGCGTCGGTCCTGAATTGCAGAGTATAACTGTGGGCTAGCCGCTTTGGGAAACGCGACCTAAAGCCTCTAACGGGCATGAATTTCGATGTAGTCGAGAGGAGCACGTTCCGCTTCATCGGGAAGTCCCTCGATGCGGATCTCATCGCCCGGGCGAAGCGCCAAGCCGGTGATGCGGCGCCGAGTGGAAGAGTCGCCACCCGGCTTCGTCGCGGGCAAACGGTCGTCGGCGGTCCATTCGTCCACCTTTTTGTTGCCCACGAAAACCCGAAACTTGGACTCGCCGTTATTCTGGTCGAAGTACTCAACATCCAACTCATATCGTCCCGCCGGCCGGTCGAACCGGAACATGGCTTCGCACTTTTGGGCTGGCGCTTCGCATACGATTGCCTTCCCGCCGGAGGCGTTCTCAGGTGGAGTTACGTCTAACGGCGTGTAGCCCTGCAGTTGCATCGCCTCAGCCTCGATGCGATCCGGGTAATGCCCGACGCGTCCGTGGGTGTCGGCTATGCCCGAAATGCGAAAGAACCAATTGCAGACGGCGTCCCGCCAGACGATGGCATGCCCGGCCTGATAGTCAAGCCGCGCCTGCACCGCCTCGTAACGCTCGTCGTCAACGCGCCCTTGGAGCGAATTCCACTGCCGCACCAAGTCTCCTGCCTCTGCCGCACCTTCGTAGTGCGAGTCATAGATGTGCTGAATCACGGTCTTTCCGGAATGCAGCCGGTAATTGTACGGCACGTGGTGAAAGAAAAGAAGCAGTTCGTCGGGAGTAGTTTCCCGGGACTCGTAGAGCTTTGCCACGGCTGCGGGGTACTGCGCGACAAAGCCCGTGCCCGTGGCCACGCTGCGGTCCATGCCGATGCCTTCGTGGTCGGCGCGGTGCCACTGGCCCCAGCCATTACGCTCGGACGACTCGATCCCAGGCCCGTAGTGGCTTCCCAGAATGTCGGTCAGCGTTCCTGCGCCCAGCGGGCCGGTGTAGCTTTCGTAGATACGCCAGGACGCCAGCAGCATCGCCGTGGTGGTGCGGACAACGGTCGGGTCGTTGCCGAACGTAAGCTTCGTCCATTCCTCGGCGATGGCGCGCGCACTCAGATCGGGGTTCCAGGCGAGGCGGCCAAACCCGTAGAGATTTGCCATGGCGAGAGGATGGCCGAGCCAGTTCGTATCCATACCCGCATTCGCCACGCCCACAAATCCACCCGTGGGACGATCGAAGGTTCGACCCGCTGCGAGGTCCTTAACGGGAGTGCTGCCTCCGCCGGCGTGCAGGTCGAAGTCCAGCACCTCTTTCCACATCGCGGGAAGAAAACAGAGATGTCGCTGCTGACCCGTGTATTCCTGTGTGATTTGCAGTTCGATCGCCTCATTCGTGCGCTGTAATCCCGCAAAGAGTGGGGAGACCGGCTCCCGCACCTGGAAATCGATCGGGCCATTCTTGATTTGAACGAGGGCGTTGTCGTCGAATTCCCCGTCGAGCGGGTGGAAGTTATCGTAGGCAGCTTTGGCGCGGTCGTTCTTCGGGTCGCGCCAATCGAGATGATGGTTATAGACGAACGCCCGGTAGAAGACCACGCCGCCGTGCGGTTCGAGCGCGCGCGCAATCACATTGGCTGCGTCCGCATGCGGCCGGCCGTAGCTCGACGGTCCGAGGCGGCCCTCAGAATCCGCCTTTACGACGAATCCGCCGAAGTCTGGGATCTGCCGGTAAATCTCATCAGTTTTGCTCTTCCACCACGCCTCGACTTGCGCATCCACCGGATCAAACGTTTCGAGGCTGCCAATCACTTTCGGACTGCTCAGGTCGACCGAAATCGAAAGGGCAACTCCCCAAGGGCGAAACGCCTCGGCAACGCGAGCAAGTTGAGGGAGGAAAGCGGACTCGAGAATCCGCGGATCGGCATTCACATTGTTGATGGTGCAGCCGTTGATGCCGATGGAGGAGAGCAGGCGCGCGTAGTCGGCGGCGCGCGTCAGATCGGCGCGGACGCCACCATTCTCAAAAAAGATGGAACGGCCTGCGTAGCCGCGTTCAATCGTACCATTGAGATTGTCCCACTGGTTTACCCAGCGTACCGGCGCGTAAGGCTCCTGGACTTCATCGAGTCCGTAAAGGACGTCGTGGCGCGCGATCTTGCTGAGCAGTGCAAACACACCATACAAGACGCCGCGGTCGCTGGGTGCGGCGATGACGAGACAGGGGAAGCCATCGAGCGTCACAACCTTCAGCACGAAGCCGTCTTTTCTGACGTGCTGAGGGAAGTCAGCCGCCGGAATGAGAGGCTTGAGGGACGCGAAGGTGCCGAGAACGATCGCGCCCTCGGGCGGAAGACTCGCCTCGGCTTGCAAAGTCCTGCCGAGCATGCCGCGCACGCCTCGAACCAATTCTTCCTGCGCCGTTTTGATAACGATGGAATCGCCGAGCGCGACGGCAGTGGCAGGCAGCGCGTCGTAGTGCTTGCGGAACGCGGCGTCGATCGGAGCGTAACGAAGCCACGCCGCGTACCCTGTCTCCGCTAACAAGTGACAAGGCGCCACGAGCACGCATATGACCAAGAAGAAATGCCTCACGCACTGCCTCCGTAGAGCGCCAATCCGCAGGGAAAAATCTGCTCTCCTTTTGGTAAATCTTACTTCCTAAGCGCGCGGTCAGGAAAGCTCAACCTTTCTGTACTGCGATGCACGAAGCCTCAATCACTCCTTCGCCAGCTTAAACAGAATCTCCGCTCTGTTCGGAAAGCCAAGCCTCGCCAAGATTTATCGGGGTGTTGCTGGAGCGCGTCGTGTTGGCATAACGATTGCCTTGACGGCCATCGAATTCGTCCAAGTGGGTTTTGGCCGCACCTTTGCTTTCCTCTCCGACGTGGGCAAATCGAAAACGTCAAGGAGGTGCTGCATGAAGCAAAGGACTCTCTGGCTAGGACTCTTGCTGGTGGCTGTTATGGCGGGACTCTTAACATTCACACCCGCCGTGCGTGCGCAATCGCAAAGCCAACCGCCGACCGCGCAGCAGGAGCCCAGCCAACAGAAAGGCCGCACATTCGTTGGGGAGGTCGTGAAAGCCAAGAACGGGCAGTATGCTTTGCTGACTGACAAGCAGAAAGGGACCGGCTTCTACCTGGACAATCAGGATAAGGCAAAGCAGTTCGAAGGCAAAGACGTGAAAGTAATGGGTACTCTGGACATCGCAACGAACACCATACACGTCTCCGATATCCTGCCGGCGTGATCACGAACGGATCTCCCCGGGTCGGCCCTTAACATGGCCAGCATAAAGGCCTTTTCGGGGCCGGCCCGGGAGACCGTCGCCGCCCTTTTTCTCCTTCCGCGAATTCGACATGCATCGTGCATCAAGCAAGCGCCGTAAAAGCGGGACTGCGCTAGCGCTTGGTTGGTTTAGTGAGCGCAATCTCAAGTGGTCCTCGGAAGGGCAGGGCTTTAGCCCCGCCGTCGATGAGTGCATGATTGGAAGGGCCTTTAGGCCCTGAAGCCGAGCCGCGTCAGGGGCTAAAGCCCGGAAATTACTTCGCGAGATTAGCGGCGGGACTGAAGCCCCGCCCTTCCGCTTCCGACGAAGAAGTTTCGGTTACTAATTCGGCAAAGCGCTATCGTCCCGATTTGCCGAACCACGCCTTGACGGTGACGATCTCATAAGGATGAACCGTCAGGGAGGCTTCCCTACCATCGCCCGACAGTGTGAGCGGCGTACCCTGCTTTTCCATCAGATTCGCTTGTGCGGCCTCGCTGGCAGCTTTCGGGAAATGAAGATGGACCGTTGTTGGCTTCCCCTCGAACTCGAAGAACCGGAATACCAGCGCGTCATCGGCTTCAGCCTTCTTCACGGCTGTCAGAATCACGTTGCCGGGTTCGATCTCAACCAGCGAATGGGAAGCGGGAAGCATGCCCGCATGCACATTGGCGGCCACTGGTATAAGAGGATAGTTAAGCTCGATGCCGCGCCGCTCGGTTTCCGCGGCTTTCCAGTCGCCCGCGTGCGGATAAAGGGCATATGTGAATTCGTGGAAGCCGCGATCGGCATGCGGGTCGGGAGCCGAATCCGGATCGGCGGGGGAGCGCAGCAATGAGAGGCGGATGACGTTTCCCTTGGCGTCATACCCGTACTTGCTTGCGTTTAACAAGCTGAACCCATGGCTTGTGTCGGAGAGGTCGCCCCAGCGAAACGCCGGCACTTCGAACATGGCCTTTTCTTCGGGAGTGTTCCTGGTGGTCGGCCGCTGGATAGTGCCGTAAGGGATTTCATAAGTGGCGTAATTGCTTTCGACGCTCACCGGGAATGCGACCTTCAGCAGAATATGATCTTCGTGCCAGTCGGCTTGCATCTTGACGTCGACGCGCGGAACGCCTGAGTACAGGCAGATGTCCTGGATGAAAGACGAATTCTGGAATTTCTTTCTCACCCGAATCACCGCGCGCGCCGGCGTGTTCTCAACGAGCTTCACTTCCTCGGCTTCCTTCAGGTCCCACTTGTGGTCCTCGAAATTGGCGTCGATGTTCCAGGCGTCGTATTCCTTGGGCTTGTCCACGAACGTCTGGAGCAGATTGCCGCAGGCGCCGGGCTCGAGAGCTTCCCGGCCGCTGCGCTTGTCGACCAGGCTCGTAATGCATCCCGTTTTGGGATCCACTTTGAGGCTGACGAACTCATTCTCCATCTCTTCCGCGCTTGCTTTCAGAGTGCTTCCCGCGGAACTTGTCGAGGTGACAGGCAAGAGATGGTAAACCGCGTAGCCCATGGCCGGCACATTCTTGGCCACGAACCTGATCTTCACGGAATGGATTGAATCGTCGCGCGATATGATGGAGGAGGGAAGGGTGGTCCCGGACGAGTCACGCACTTCGACCCCACCCTGTGGCGCGAGTTCTGAGGGGAATTGTGCTTCCACTTCGGCGACGTCTGTCCGGCGCCAACTGAGTGGATTAAAGAGAATAATGGGAACGCCTTCGCCCTCAGTGTTGACGCGCGCGGCCAGCGTCTTCAAGGAGTCGGAAAGGATTCTGTTACCGGATAATTTCACCACGCCGAGATCGCGCGCTGCGTCAACATAATTGATGGCGATCCCCGAACCCGGCATGATGTCGTGGAACTGGTCGAAGAGGACCTTCTTCCAATCGTCGTTCAATTCTTCCTGCGGATAAGGCAGCCCGTGCAGCGTGGCCAGAGAGGAGAACTTCTCGGCGTTGAGCAGGAGCTCTTCGCTCTGCCGGATGCGCTTCTTAGTCTCGGATTGGGTTGTCAAAACGCCGCGATGGAACTGTAGGTAAAGTTCGTTGTCCCACACAGGAACGTTGACTTGGGCGAGCTTCTTTTCGACGTCGTCAAAGAATGACTGGGCGGTGCCGAAGGTCAGCTTGGGAAACGAATTGGGGCGATCCTGCCAGCGGCGTGCGGAGTCGAGCATGCTGCGGGTGGGACCGCCTCCATGGTCGCCGATCCCGTAAAGATGCAGAATCTCGGGTATCTGCGTCTTGGGATAATACTCCGCCACATCTTCCGAGATCCGCACAGGATCGATGTCATTCACGTAATCGTGCGGGAAGTAAGTCAGGACGCGGCTGCCGTCGGGGGCTTCCCACCAGAAGAGTTTATAGGGGAACTTGGTGGTCTCGTTCCAGGACATCTTCTGGGTAATGAAATAATCAAGGCCCGACCGCTTGTAGATTTGCGGGAGTTGCCAGTTGTAGCCGAAAGAATCGGGATTCCAGCCAATTCTCACATCCACTCCGAATTTCTGCTTGAAGTAGCGGGTGCCGACCAGCAGTTGGCGCACCAGGGACTCTCCGCTCGGCATGTTGAGGTCGGGCTCCACCCACATGCCTCCTACGACCTCCCAGCGGCCTTCCTTGACGCGCTGTTGAATCTCTTTGAACAGGTCAGGGTATTTCTCTTCCATCCAAACGTAGTCTTGCGCCGCCGATTGAGCATAGACAAAGTCCGGGTATTGCCTCATCAATTGCAGGACCGTGCTGAAAGTGTTGCGTACTACTTCCACTGTTTCGGTCCAGGGCCAGAGCCAGGCCATATCAATGTGGGCGTTGGCGACGGCGCGAACCGTATAACGACTTGCCAGGCTTGCGAAGGGCTGGAGTTTGTCCTGCGCCGCCCGGAGAGAATTCTCAAACGCTTGCTGGTCCCCACTGTCCAGCGCAGCGAAGTTAATGGCGTGAACGACAGCATCGAGCTTCCGAGATTCCTCCGAAGCGCCCCGAAAGATCCCCGAGACGATCGCTTGAGCCGACTGAATCTCCTCGTAAAGCAGGGCTGGGTCAGGCCGTCCGGCGGGGTAGTCAACTAGCAGTTGAGCGTTCTGGAGCTGCACCGCACCGGTGGCAGAGGGAACATCGACAGCCACCAGGATCTTCGCCCCTGGCTCGGCTTTCCCAGTCAACAGAACAGGTTGCTGGGTGTCCCCGTCGGCCACCTCCGCGAGTGAACCATTGAAGAAGACACGAAACTGCGAGGGGCCATCGGCGCTGACGCTCAAATCCAGCCGCACCCGCGCGCCGCGGATGCTGTACTTTCCCATCGTCTGGGGTATCTCAACCATGCGCCGGAACCACATCGGGCCGTTACCCGCTTTTTCCGAGATCCGAACGGGGGTCCAGTCGGCATCGTTTAGATCCGGGGCTTCGCCATGGGCGAGGTCATCCACGTGCGCCTTCCAGTCGGCCAAAGGTTGCGCGAACATCGCATGCAGGCGTGACAGTTCATTTTGGTAAGGGTTCTTCTGTTGACTCTGTTCCTGCGCCCGGACAACAGGTAGAGACGATAGCAGAGCGCACAGCGCAAAGGTGAGCGCTCCGAGTCTGACAACACGAGTTTCCGTCATGGAGAGTAGTCCTTTCCGCCTCGGAGTTCTGGGACGGTCGAGATTATACACCAAAGGAAGGAGTAGCCTTCACCCGCCGCCTCGGCCGAGACGCCCCGCGCTACGATTTTTGGCCGTTGCGCCTTGCAGCCCTTAAGGCGTTTCGAGTATTGTTCTCTGTTTTCGGATTTTGTTCTTGGGATAGAATCAGGCGCCGCATTCGATGACTCGGCGCGGGGGGAGTTGCAATAATGCAACGGAGAAACTTCATAAAAAGCGTGCTGGCGGCAGGAGGGGCGATGGCCTGCCAGCCATACTTGGCGCGGGGAACGCCGGCAAATACACCTGATGCAGAGGTCAAGCGGGTGCTGGTGATGTTCAAGTGTCATTTGGACGTGGGATTCACGGACACCCAAGCTGGGGTGATGCGGCTCTATTTTGACCGCTATTTTCCCCAAGCCATTCACGTCGCCAGCTTGTTGCGGCAAGGGGGCGAAGATCGCTACGTGTGGACCACCGGATCGTGGCTTCTCTACGAATATCTCGAACAGGCCTCGAGCCAACAACGACGTCGCGTGGAGGAGGCGGTTGCCGCCGGGGCCTTGGCTTGGCACGCCCTGCCTTTTTCGTGGGAGACCGAAATGCTCGACCGCTCCATGATCGCGGGCGCTTTAGGTCTCTCGCAGTCGTTGGACCGGCGCTTCGGCCGCACCACCAATGGAGCCAAGATGAGCGATGTGCCGGGCCACTCGATCGGAATAGTGGGTCCGCTGGCCGAGAATGGCGTCAAGCTGCTGGACATCGGCGTGAACGGCGCGAGCACTCCGCCCGAGGTTCCGCCCCTGTTTGTCTGGAAGGATGCGGAGGGCGCTTCTCTCATCATGATGTACCACCACAAAGGCTACGGCGGCGTGGTGCGGGTGCCGGGATCGGACCTTGCCATCGATGTGGAGATGCGCAATGACAACGGGGGCCCTCACTCCATAGAGGAAATCAAGAAGATCTACCGAGATTTGCGAAAGCAATTCCCCAACGCCAAGGCGACCGCCGCCAACCTGAGCGAGATTGCCAATGCGATCGAACCCGGCAATCTGCCCATCGTGACGCAGGAAATTGGCGACACATGGGTCTACGGCGTACCCAGCGATCCCGTGAAGGTAGCGCGTTACCGGGAAGTGTCGCGATTGCGCCGGGAGTGGATCGCACAAGGGAAATTCCGCGTCGGAGACCCCACGGATGTCGCCTTGCTCCGCCGGCTTCTCCTCGCGGTCGAACATACCTGGGGCGTCGATACGAAGCGGCTCAAGGACTACGAACACTACACGCCGAAGGACCTGGCGAAAGTAGTCGATACGCCAAAATTCCGCTGGGCGGAAACCAGTTGGGCCGAGAAGCGCAAAGATATTGACGAGGGGATTGCCAACCTTCCCGAACCTCTACGCGGCCAGGCACTCCAGAGCCTTCGCGCCTTGCAACCGGTGGAACCAGAGCAGAGCGGGCTCGATCTCCACACTGCCGGAACGGAAATCGAAACCACCCATTTCACGCTGGCGCTTGATCCGAATACGGGCGCAATCTGCCGCCTGGGTGCCAAGGCGGCCGGCCGCGAGTGGGCCTCGCCTGAACACCCGCTGGCGTTGTTCGCCTACCAGACGCTCTCCAAGGCGGACTACGACCGCTTCATCGGAAGTTATATCACCGCCAAGACCTGGTGGGCGCCGATGGACTTCGGCAAACCCCACATCGAAAAGTTCGGAGCGCAAAGCCGCGTATGGTTGCCGGCGCTCACCAATTGCTGGGCGGGCAAAGCCGCCTCGGGCCACCGCGTTCTCGCCGAGTTGCGGATTCGAGATGCGGAAGCGGAGCGCGTGGGTCTTGTCGCCTGGCCACAGAAGCTGTACCTTGAAATGCTCTTTCCGGATGCCGAGCCCTCGGCGCAGATCAATTTCAGCTGGTTCGGAAAAGCCGCCAATCGGCTCCCGGAAGCAATGTGGCTCAGCTTTCTGCCCCAAGCGCCTGATCCGCAAGGCTGGCGTCTTGAAAAGGTGGACCGTTGGATGTCGCCGCTCGATGTTGTGCGGGGAGGAAACCGGCATATGCACGCGGTTTCGAATGCCGTACGATACAAGGACGCGCAAGGAGAGTTCACCATTGAGACCTTGGACGCGCCCGTAGTGGCCTTGGGAGAGAAGTCGCCCATTGCCTATTCCGATGCGCAACCTGATCTTGCCGGCGGCTTCCACTTCAGCCTCTTCAACAACGCCTGGGGCACGAATTACGTTCAGTGGTTTGCCGAGGACATGCGCTTTCGCTTTAATCTGCGCGCAGGGAACGCGACGTAGGTCGGCCCTTGTGGTCGCCCTGATTTGAATGTAGCGCCGACCTTCAGGTCGGCAAGTGCTGGCCTAAAGGCCAGCGCAGCGGATCAAATCAGGGCAATACTCGGTGGGGAGGAGATTCCATGTCAGTTTCAAGAAGGGGCTTTCTGATGAGTTCGATTGGCAGTGCGTACGCGGCGGCAGGGGAGCTGCGGGGATTGGCAAGGAATCCCAAAGGCGTGGCTGCTGCGGCAGAGGCTCGCGCCGGCGGTGCGCCAGCCGCGCCGGAAGGCCCGGCAAGCGCGCCCACGGAGTTTACACGTGGCGTGGGAATTTACCCAGGCGACCCGCGCGAGGACTTTGGACCCACACTAGTGCCCGACGCATCGTCGACGTATCGCAACCTGGCGTTGCACCGGCCCGCTTACCATTCGAGCAGTTACGACTACAACCTCACCGCTCAGCTGGTGACCGATGGGATAAAGGACACCCATCCCCCAGAATGGGTGGCGACCTCGCTAAGCTTTCGCGGCCAGCTCCCCAAGACACAGCGCGAGTTATTTCTGGATCACAACGCGGTGACCGTCGTTGACTTGCGCGGGCCCCGCCCTTGGCTGCAGGTGCAAGTGGGTGGTGGAGCGAGTGCGCCGGCGATCGACCGGGTTGACGTGCTCTTTATGGCACCCGGTGGGTTGAAACCTGAGAGTGTGAGTGTGTCCGTTTCGGTCTCGGACGACGGGCGCGAATGGAAGGAAGCCGGTAAGGCCACAAACCCTCAGCCAGCGACTCTCACCGGCGGCCCGACTGGTTTTGAGCGAGGAGGACTTGTCTTTCAGCCCTCCATTCCGCTCCAAGCAGTTTCCGAGAGCCGCTTCTATCGAGTCGAGTTTGAGGCCGCTAATGCCTCGGCCATGGCATATTTCATGCAATGGCAAGTCGCCGAAGTGGCTTTCTACAACCAGAACCAGAGAGTTGAAGTCGGTGGTCCTTACAGGTTTACGAGTGCGTGGATGAGCGCGGGTTTGGGTGAGGAGAGGGTTTACGTCGATCTGGGCGCCCGCTGTGAGTTCGATCGCGTGGTGCTCTGCTGGATTGCGCGCGCCGCGGAGGGCTCCCTCCAGGTCTCCGACGATGCTAAGAGTTGGCGGGACATTCAACCGCTGCCTGTCGGGGCGGGAAACACGGACGACCTCAAGCTCGCGCAGCCAGCTCAAGCGAGATACGTGCGCGTGCTGATGACCCGGCCGACTTCGGCGGACGGCTACATACTGAGCGAGATGGAAGTCTACGGGCGCGGTGGGTTCGTGCCTCAGCCGAAACCCGCACCAACGAGCACGCGTGAAGCGCGGCTCGACTTGGCAGGAGGTGCGTGGCGCCTCGAACGAGCTTCGCTAGTCGGCGCCGACGGAGCTGCCCTTTCCAAAGCCGGATTCGCGGATGGCGATTGGATTGTCGCAACAGTGCCGGGCACCGTTCTCACATCCTATCTGAATATCGGCGCAATTCCCGACCCCAACTATGGCCAGAACCAGTTGTACATTTCCGATTCGTTTTTCTGCGCGGATTTCTGGTATCGGAACGAGTTCACGTCCCCGGAGTTGCCGCCAGGCAAGCGTGCCTGGCTGAATTTCGACGGAATCAACTGGAAAGCGGACGTTTTCCTGAACGGCAAGAAACTCGGCCGCATCGAAGGCGGCTTCATTCGCGGGCGCTTCGACGTTACCGGCCGTTTGTTCCCCGGCGCCAGGAATGCACTGGCCGTTCGCATCCAGAAAAACGCCACGCCGGGAAGCACCAAGCAGAAGACCTTTGAAGATCCGGGAAAGAACGGCGGGGCGCTCGGACTCGACAACCCGACCTATCACGCGTCGATTGGCTGGGATTGGATTCCCACCATTCGCGGCCGCGACATCGGCATCTGGGGCGGCGTCTACCTGACATTTACCGGGCCGGTAACTCTCGAGGAGCCGTTTGTCAAGAGCACCTTGCCGCTGCCGGATACCACCCGGGCCGATGTAAGCGTCGAATGCAAACTGGTGAATCACACGCCCCGGCCGGTGGCGGGAACCTTGCGCGGACGCTTGGGAGAATTGCACATTGAACAACGCGTCACTGTCGGCGCCTCTGCAACCACCACGGTGAAGTTTGATCCCACGAACACGCCCGCGCTGCGGCTCGAGAATCCGAAGCTCTGGTGGCCCGCGGGCTACGGCGATCCGCACTTGTACCCAATGGAACTGAGCTTCCAGACGCGCGACAAGAAAGTATCGGATGCGCGGGCGCTCGACGTCGGCATCCGGCAAATGACCTACAGCGAAGAGGGTGGCGCTCTGCGGATTTGGATTAACGGCCGGCGATTTATAGCGCGGGGAGGGAATTGGGGCTTCGGCGAATCCATGCTGCTTTATCGCCGGCGCGAGTACGACGCCGCGGTCCGCTATCACCGGGAGATGAACTTCACGATGATTCGCAACTGGGTGGGGCAGGTCGGTGATGAAGAATTCTTCGCCGCTTGCGACCGCCACGGGGTTATGGTCTGGCAGGAGTTCTGGCTCGCTAATCCTTATGACGGGCCCGACCCGAAAGACGATGACATGTTCATGCGTAATGCGCTGGATTCAGTCCTGCGGTTTCGAAATCATCCCTCGATTGGAATTTACTGCGGCCGCAATGAGGGCAACCCGCCCAAGGCGCTTGACGACGCCATCCGCAAAGTTCTGGGCGAAAATCATCCCGACATCCACTACATTTCCAATTCGGCCTTTGGCGTTGTGGGCGGCGGCGGGCCTTATATGGCCATGCCGCTCAGCTTCTATTTTACGGGCGGCGCGCATACGAAGCTGCACAGCGAGATGGGCATGCCGAACATTCCCCCTGTCGAAAGCGTGCGGGCGATGATGCCCGAATCGGCGCAGTGGCCGCAGGGCCTCGACTGGGGTCTTCACGATTTCACCCTGACCGGCGCGCAAGGCGGCGAGAGTTTCAGGAACATGATCGAGTTCAGTTACGGCGGCGCCGACAACCTGGAGGATTGGGTTTCACTGGCCCAATTTCTCAATTACGATGGTTATCGCGCCATGTTTGAGGGGCAGGGCAATCTCCGCATGGGGCTTCTGCTTTGGATGAGCCATCCCTGCTGGCCGTCCTTCGTTTGGCAAACCTATGACTATTACTTCGAGCCGTCTGCTGCTTATTTCGGATGCAAGAAGGGTTCGGAGCCCCTCCACATCCAATGGAACCCCGTAACGGAGAGCATCGAAGTCGTCAATAACAGCGGCGGAAATGTTCAAGGTTTGAATGCTACGGTTGAGGTCTTGAACATGGACGGGGCTAAGCAGTGGGAGAAGTCTGCCACGCTCGACAGTCAAGAGGACAGCGCCAACTCGTGCATCAAAATGGAGTACCCGTCCGGGCTGACCCCGCTGCACTTCCTGCGGCTGTCTTTGACACATGGAACCGGCACGATCTCTACAAACTTTTACATGCGGGGTCCAACGGAAGGCAACTATCGAGCCATTCGCCAGATGCCGAAGGTGAAGCTGGAAGCGTCCACGCGCGCCACGCGCCAAGACAGTCGCTGGCAATTAGCCACCGAGCTGCACAATCCCTCCGACCACCCGGCGTTGATGGTCCGCTTGAAGGCCGTGCGGGAAAAGAGTGGCGATCGCATTCTGCCTGCGATTTACAGCGACAACTATATTGCTTTAATGCCCGGGGAGCGGCGGACGATTCAAACCGAGCTCGAGCACGCCGACACGCGCGGGGAGACGCCGCGCATCGTGGTAGAAGGGTTCAACGTCCGGATGTAGCGGCGATCTCTGCTGCCTGCCCGTCCGTTGCTCCTCTCTGGAAACTGCTCACTCGTGGGCCCTGGATGGCGCATGCATAAAAGGCAATGTATGCGCCACCCGTCGAGTTCATACCACGGGCTCAGAAAGGCGAGCGCAGAGTCCAGATGGTGAGAGTGTTCAGGTCATCATCGACAGCGGCAAAACGAATTGCCCCTCGGGAAACGGTGCTGGCGATTCCGAATGCCGCGCCAGGGTTACCAGCGTCGACTTGATAGGTCGCTACGAGCTGTCCCTCTTCTGTGAACTCCACAAGATCGTTTTGTGTTCCCCCTGCATTTACCCCATCGCCGTTGGCGGTGATCAGGTGGCCGTTCGGGCCGAGGGTCAGTCCCAAGGGGCCGTGCAAGTGTGCCTGATCAGCAAAAACCACGAAGCCCGTGCCCGCGCTGGTAGTCCGCCTGATGGGATCGTTGATGACGAAAACCTCGTTGTCCGCAGTGGACGCCACGAAAAGAAGATCACGGAACGGATCGTACGCCAGACCAGTGGGTCCTACGGCGACGATGGCGGGAATCAGCTGGTGGCCAAAGCCGGACGCGACCTGGGTCTTGCTAACCAACGTAATGCCGCCACTACCGATCGAGAAGTTGAGTCGCGTCACTGTTCCGCTCAACACATTGCTGACGAATACTTGCGCGAATGCTCCTTGATCGTTGATGGTGAGATCCCAGGGGCTGTCCAAAAGCTCGGGGTCATTGAGCGTACTCACGAGATTTCCGTTTCGATCGTAGATCTGGAGCGAACCCTGTGCGGGCGTCGAGACGCCGTTCGGATACGAGACCGGAAGATTTCCGACAATCACGAAGCCGCGCGAAAAGACTCCAAGGGCCGTTGACAATCCGATGAGCGACGAAGTTGTGAACAGCGATTGCTGTCCGGTCGGCGAAATGCTGACGATGGTCGTGCCAGTTCCCTCGAGGTTGCCGAGAGCACTGCTGTTGTTGAAGTTCGAGACCAGAACGTCGCCTGGGACGATGTTGGGACCGGCCGGGAACCCGGCGGGGACGAAGGCCACACCGTACGGGTTCAAATCTCCGTTGGCCGGCACCGTCGAGGCGGTGATGCTCTGAAGTGAATCCAAAATCGAATTGTTCTGGAGGAACGGAACTTCTTGCGCAAAGGCGAGCCCTGCGCAAACCGAGAGGCAGGCTAGCGCAAAGAAGGCTTTCAGTGGCAACTTTTTTGTCATGCGAATCTCCTATTCGTTTCGAATTTGCAAGCAACATTAGAGAGGCTAGCATCGCGCTCTGTCCAAGCTGTCACCGGCCGGTAATAAGTTTGTCTAAGTTGTATGTCCCGGCGTTTACAATCCGGCGCCGCTGGCCAATTCCACGCAGCCGGAAATCTCTCGTCAGCAGCCGCCGGAAAACCGGCGTTATCGAATGGCGGTTTCTGTCTGAGTCTTGACGTGATTCAAGGCCGACCCAATCAGATGCTGGGGTTTCTTCCACACGGTACGGGCTTCAGCCGGTTACGGAGGCACGATGCGGCTGTGTCGGGGCTTGGCGGGTGGAGCGTGAAGTTGTGGGGCTGAGCAGGATCCGTCGTCTAAGTCACAGTTCGATACTAGGGGTTTGCAAAGGGTTGGGCGCTCTGGGGACGCGACTACACTTCAGTGTCAGGCGGCTTCAGCAGTTCTTCTTCAGGCTCAATGTGCACCAGCACATTGGCGATGCGATCGACGTCTGCGCGCACGCGATCTACCACCTCGTGAGAGATCGTGTGTCCCGTTCGAACGCTGAGATCACCTCGCGTCACCACATGAAGTTCGACATAATATCGGAACCCCACCTTGCGCACGAAGCATTTATCGAGTCCGATGACGCCGTGAACCGCGGTTGCCGCTCTCCGCACCTGCGCTTCAATATCAGGGGGAGGGGCTGTGTCGAGAAGTTCTTCCAAAGGCAGCCGGAGCTGGCGCCAGGCATTGAAGAGGATTACGCATGAAGCGCAAAGAGCGGCCCAATCGTCCGCGGCATAATTCTCCGTCCAAAGCGCCACGGAAATTCCAATGAAGGCGAATGTGGAGGTGATCGCGTCGCTGACGTGGTGCCAGGCGTCGCTCCGGACGGCGGTGCTCTGGATCTCATCAGCGACAGAGGAGACGAATCGGGAGAGCAGGATTTTCACCACAACCACGCCGAGCAGAACCCATAGTGTGTAGGGGCGAGGAAGCGGGTGTGGAGTGCGAATGCGGAAAATGCTCTCGATCGCAATCGTGACGCCTGCCACCGCCAGCGCCAGACTGACAACCACCGCCGCGATGGGTTCCGCTTTGCCATGCCCATAGGGATGATCTTTGTCCGGAGGTTTGATCGCCACACGCAGACCGAAGTAAACAGCGGAGGAACTGAAGACGTCCGCCAGCGATTCGATTCCGTCGGCGACCAGCACAAAAGAGTGCCCGAGTACTCCGGCGACACATTTGCACATCGCCAGAGCGAAATTCGACGCAATGCTGACGAGCGATGACCTAAGCCCGCGTTCCACCTGATGTTCGACTTTAAGACCATCCGCCATTGTGGGGTTGCACAATACGCTTTGTGCCTAACGATTACTCCTTTGATCTTATTACCAATGGCCACGAATCACAAATAGGATTCAGGGTTCAGGACACTTCGTGCATGACGAGCGGCCAGAGGCGTTCTCGCAGGTCGCGGCAGAGTTCCTGATCGGGCTCCGCTAAGCTGACCTGCAGGTCTTGTTCTGCCTATGCATTGCATATACAATTGAGTTTGCGATGGCACGGAAAACGCTGCAAAAGCCGAAATTCAAGAGTGAGAGTGAGGAGGCAGATTGGTGGGCCAGCCCGGCGGGTCGGACGTATGTCAAACAGCGCCCCGCCGGAACCCGTTCGAAGGGAAGCAAGGCTAGCGGATCGAGCCTGGTTGCGAAGCTGAGTGAGAAGCGCAGCGTTCAGATCGCGATCCGTCTGCCTAGAGCGGATCTTGAGCGGGCTCGCGAGGTCGCAGACCGGAGAGGCATTGGCTACCAGACGCTGCTCAAGATGCTCGTGCACCAGGGCTTGGCGCGCGAAGCCCGCCGCCAGTGAAATAGGTAGCGGGACGTGTCTCTTCCAAAGAGCTCACCCGCGCCACACCGACAGCAGCGCTAAGGCTCCCCTGCATTGCCGACATTCTGCTTTTGAACTTTACTGCCTTGTTCGTCTCCCACGGCTGCCTGCTCATGCCGCGGAGGCGTTCGAAGCCGCTTCGCCGGCGTGGTTCAGGTTTCTTTGAGCGTCCACGACAGCCAGAGCGGCGATATCGACGATTTCTTCCACGGTCGAGCCGCGTTGCAGCACGTGCACCGGTTTCGAAAGTCCCATCAGCACCGGGCCAAGAGCTTCCGCGCCGCCGATGCGCAGCATGAGCTTATAGGCCACGTTGCCGGCCTCGAGGCTGGGGAAGACCAGAACATTAGCCTTTTGCTTCAAGCTTGAGAAGGGGTACTCCGCGAGCAGTTCCGGAACTACCGCCGTATCCGCCATCATTTCCCCATCCACGATGAGCTTGGGATTTCGCCGCTTCACGATTTCGGTAGCCTTGCGAACCTTCTCAGTTAAGGGATGGCGCGTGCTGCCGAAGTTCGAAAACGAGAGCATCGCCACCCGCGGTTGGATGCCGAAACTCTCGGCCACTTCCGCTGAAAGCAGGGCAATCTCCGCCAGGTCATCCGCATTGACTTCGATGTTAACGGTTGTGTCGGCAAAGAGAAAGATGTCGCGCTTGGTCACGATCACATAGAGGCCGGCGACTTTGTGAACGTCGGGACGCGTGGCGATGATTTGAAGCGCGGGGCGGATCGTGTCAGGGTAATGCTGCGACACGCCCGCGACGAAGCCGTCCGCGTCGCCCATGCGAACCATCATGGCGCCAAAATAGTTGGAGTTGGCCATGAGTTCGCGCGCCTCGCTACGAGTGACGCCGCGACGTTCGCGCAGCCGGTAGAACTCCTCCGCGTAGGCGTCCAGCCTGGGTGAGCGGGCCGGCTCAATGATCTCCGCGCTGACCCTGTTGCCCAAAACCAGTTCCTCGGCCTTTTGCATAATAACCGCCGGGCGGCCCAGCAATACCGGGTGTGCAATCCCCAGGTTGGTAAGTTGACAACTGGCGCGGATGATCTTCTCGTGCTCGCCTTCGGAAAAAACGATGCGCTTGGGCGCGGCCTTGGCCCGCTGGCGCACGCTGAACATGACCTCATGGGTGCGTCCGAGGAGGCGCGAGAGTTGTTCTCGATATTGTTCGATATCAACTTTCACCTGCGCCACTCCGCTTTCGATGGCAGCCCGGGCTACTGCGGAGGCCTCAAACAGAAGTACGCGGGGGTCGAAAGGTTTGGGAATGATGTAATCCTTCCCGAAGTGCAGATGGGTGATTCCGTAGGCGCGCAGCACCATGTCAGGAACATCTTCTTTCGCCAGCGCCGCCAGGGCGCGCGTCGCCGCAATCTTCATTTCTTCGTTGATGGCACGCGCTCGAACGTCCAGCGCGCCGCGGAAAATAAAGGGGAAGCCGAGAACATTGTTGACCTGGTTGGGGAAGTCAGACCGTCCCGTAGCCATGACCACGTCCTCCCTGGCCTCCTTCGCAGCGGTATAGCTGATCTCCGGCACAGGATTCGCCATGGCGAAAATGATGGGCTGGTCTGCCATCGAACGCACCATATCCTGTGTCACAACATTGGGGCCGGAGAGGCCGCTGAAGACGTCCGCTCCCTTCATGGCGTCCGCGAGGGTTCGCGCCGAGGTCTTGGAGGCGAAGCGAGCCTTGTAGGGATTCATGCCTTCGACACGCCCTTCGTAAATCACGCCCTTGGTGTCACAAAGAATGATGTTTTCCCGCTTCATCCCCAATCGAACGTAGTGCTCGGCGCAGGCAATTCCAGCCGCTCCGGCGCCGTTGATTACCATCGTGATCGCGGCGATGTCCTTCCCCACGATTTCCAGAGCGTTCAGCAGGGCGGCGCCGGAGATGATGGCCGTTCCATGCTGGTCGTCATGGAAGACGGGAATGGACATGGTGCGGCGCAATGTCTCCTCGATTTGGAAGCATTCCGGGGCCTTGATGTCTTCGAGGTTGATGCCGCCAACGGTAGGCTCGAGCAGTTGGCAGAAACGGATCACATCGTCGGGATCCTCGGAGCCGACTTCGAGGTCGAACACGTCGATATCCGCGAAGCGCTTGAACAGCACACCCTTGCCTTCCATGACCGGCTTTCCGGCCAGAGCGCCGATATTCCCCAGGCCCAATACCGCCGTGCCGTTCGATACCACGGCAACGAGGTTTCCTTTCGCCGTGTAGTCGAATGCTCGCTCGGGAACTTTTTGAATTTCAAGGCAGGGTTCCGCCACGCCCGGTGTGTAGGCGAGACTCAGGTCCCACTGCGTTGCGCAAGGCTTGGTGGCGACGACCTCAATCTTCCCTTTGCGCCCTTGGCTGTGATAATTCAAAGCGTCTTGTTTGTGAATTTCCAAGTCCATCCTCCTCTGCCGCCGCTTAAAGTGACGGCGCCCTGCGGCACGCGCCCGGCTTATCGGTCCTGATAAACGTTGATGAGCTGCAATCGTGTCGCATCCAGCGCCTGTTCGACCACCGGCGACCAGTGCTTCAAGAGATGATAACCAAAATCGTGATCCTGTTCGGTCTTGCCGCGCAGGCATAATCCGTCAATCTCAAAGGCCCGTGTCGCCTCGAGGACGCGCGCCGAGAACCGATATTTGTGGGGTGGAAACAGCCACGACCATCCCAAGACCTCACCTGCTCCGACCGTCAGGACGGTGAGCGGGCCGCGCCGCTCGGAATTCATCTGGAGCGCCACTTTCCCAAGGCGAACCAGATAGAATTTTCTGGCTTCTTCGCCGACACGGAAAATGATCTGTCCCGGCTTAAAGTGAACATCGGAAGCGCATCCGGCGACGAGTTTAACGTGCCCCTCGGAAAAACCTTCGAAAAATGGATGCTCTGCCAAGATTTTTTCTACCGTTGCCATAGTCTTCGCCGCGTCCTTTCCCGCACCTTTTCCGCAGGGGTGGCCTTCAGGATTTGAGGGAGCCGGGCAGTTCGTTCGGAAGGTAGAATCTCAAAAAGGGTCCCGGATTCTCGGATTGTGGTGCGCTGCATGATAACGGCCTTGTGAATTCCCAGATCCACCAAGCACGCGCGTGTAAGGATACAGTGAATTCCTGCGGTTGGGAAGCCCAAAAAGCGGGTCAAGAAAGCGAATCCAAAGCGACCAGATCGGCCTGCGCGGCGCCACCCTCCCAGACGAAGCGCGCCACTCCAACGTTGACAAGGTGATGCGACGGGATGTTATGATTTTAAACGGCCCACATCATTGGATCCAATGCAGTTGAGGGACGCCGCGGAACAGCCATCAACCGCTCAGGGAATTCACGCCGGCCAGGGCCTAAGGAGTGTTGCATGGAAACCCTTCAGAACATCCTAACTGCTCATCCGTTTTTCACGGATTTTCCCCAGCGTTACCTGGAACTGGTTGCGGGCTGCGCCTCCAACGTTCGCTTCGCGCCCGGGGAATTCATTCTTCATGAGGGAGAAGACGCGGGCAAATTCTACCTTATCCGCGAGGGTAGTGTTGAGCTGACCATCGGTTCGGAACGACGGGGTCAGCTTAGCATCGTCACCCTTAAAGGAGGCGATATCCTCGGCTGGTCGTGGCTGTTTCCGCCCTATCGCTGGAGGTTTTCGGCCCGAGCCGTCGAGCCTACGCGGGCTTTTGCCATGGATGGTCTATGCCTTCGCGAGAAAGCCGAGCATGACCACGATCTTGGCTATGAGCTCTTGAGGCGCTTCGCACGCGTTTCGGAAAACCGCCTGGACACGATGCGGCAGCAACTTGTTAAGGTTTACGAACACACCTAGAGCCTTCATCCGCTTTGAAAAACCCGTTGTCATTCCGAGCGGAGCGAGGAATCTCACCCTGATTTTTGACTCCTGGACCGGCGGGCTCAGAGCGAGATTCCTCGCTCCGCTCGGAATGACACGGATTCTGTAACGGTCACCAAGCGCTGCGTGCGGCGCGAGCGACTGCTTCTTAGCGCTTGATTACCTCTAAAAGTTGCCGCGAGATTTCCTTCACTTGCCTTGCGAGGCTCGGAAGCTTGGCAAGGTGGGCGTAGACTTTCTTAAACTCATCTAAGGGCCGGGCGGGTGTCCCCCAGACCTTAGTTCCCTTACGTATCGTTCCGAAGATTCCTGCTTGCCCGCCGATCATCGCCCCTTCTTCGATTCGAATATGATCCGCGACGCCTACCTGGCCGCCCATCACCACGTAATCTCCAATATCTGCGCTGCCCGAAATACCTGTCTGCGCGGCGATGACGCAGTGCTTTCCCACCCGCACGTTGTGTGCAATTTGAACCAGGTTGTCAATCTTGGTTCCTTGACCGATCAGCGTTATGCCCAAGGAGCCGCGATCCACCGTGCTGTTGCTGCCGATTTCGACGTCGTCTTCGATGACCACGCCGCCCTGTTGGGGAAACTTCTCGTAATGATCCTCGGCGAAAACGTAACCGAAACCATCGGACCCAACGACGACTCCGGAGTGAAGGATTACTCGATTGCCGATTTTCGCTCCGGGATAGACGCTTACCCGCGGGTAGAGCGTGCAGCCCGCGCCCACCCGAACACCCTCGCCTAAGCAAACGCCTGCCCCAAGGTATGTGCCCTGCCCAACTTCTACGCCTGGCTCAATCACCACGCAGGGGCAAACGACCACGTCTTCGGCCAGGCGGGCGTCCGGGGCAATGACTGCGCTGGGATGCACACCGGGCGGGAATTTGCGGGGCGGACAGAGAACTTGGGCGGCGTGCACGAAAGCCAGTTTGGGGTTCGCGACCGCAATCGTCGTACGTCCCACTACGGTCGAATCCGCCGGCACAAGAATACATCCGGCTTGGGACTGGGCCGCCAGTTCAAGCGCCTTTGCGCCTTCGGCGAAAGTCAATTCATCCGGACCGGCGGTTCCCAAAGCCGCCACTCCCTGAACTTGTCGATCCACCTGTCCGTGCAGGGTTCCCTCGAGTAATCGTGCTAGTTCCGATGTCTTCATAATGTGCCTCGATGGGACAGTTGACAGTAATCAGTTTTCAGTCGTCAGTCGCTGGCTATCACTGCTCGGCCTCTGCTTTGATAATGACTCCCCTCCTCAGCGGGAGGAGGGGCAGGGGTGGTGGGTGCCAGCACCACGACGGGACCAACCACCCCCCACCCCCTCCTTAGCTAAGGAGGGGAG
>JBEKLY010000053.1:0-31800 GCA_050010015.1 Terriglobia bacterium | reverse complement strand
GAGGACAACTGGGCGTCGGAAAGGCCGTCAAAAGCGCTGTTGACGGATCGGGCAGACCGGTTGACACACCGACCGCGGGTCAGCTGCCCAGCCTGGTTTCTTACTGTCTGAATCGCAGTTAGGCAATAATTGGGAAATCATAGATGCGCTTGCATTTAGTTGCTGCCAGTAGGCTTCTTGACAACCTCTACTTTGAAAATGACTCCCCTCCTCAGCGGGAGGCGGGGCCGGGGGGGTCTTTGGCCCGCCGACCGGCAACCACCCCTGACCCCTCCTTACCAAGGAGGGGAATCGTTTTCATGGATTCTTCGTGCCTGTCAGCCGACGGGCCTGAGCGAGTGCTTAGAATGGCAGACGCGTTCGAATAGTCTACCCGGAGGCTGAAAAACAGTGTTAGCATCTCTCTCCGTCGGTCGCGATGATTCGATAGGCCGAATGGAGGAAGCAATGATTCGTCGGGATTTTTTCACTCGTCTTGCCGTTGGGGCTGGGGCCTTCGCTTTCGGCGGAGATCTCCTGGGACAGACGAAACACCGCCCTGCCGCCGTTAACAGATCGGATAAACGAAGCCGCATTTCCATTTCCACCTGGAGTCTTCATAACTATTTTCAGGCCACGCGGGAGAAGGAGTTCACCTTCCCCGGAAATATGCTGACCCTGATCGAGTTCCCGGAGATGATTGCCGACCGGTACCAGGTTCATAATCTGGAGTTCTGCGCTCCCCACTTCGCGTCCACTGAGAAGACCTACCTTCAGGAGGTCAAGGGCAGCTTGGTGCGAGCGCACTCGCGCGTCGTGAATATGCCGGTGGACATTGATGAGCTGTGGGCGGGTGGTGGGTTATCCGACCCGCAGCAGTCAGTTCGGGATGTGGCGGTGAACGCCTCAAAAATCTGGATCGATGTGGCGCAGGCAATCGGCTCAAAGTCCGTCCGATGCGATCCCGGCAAGTTCAATCCGCAGGACCTTTCGCCGACCCTCGAGTCGTATAGGCGACTGGCCGCGTACGGCAAGCCCAAGGGCGTGCATGTGATCATTGAGAACCACGGCGGCGTCGGTTCGGAACATCCCGAGGAGTTGGTGAAGTTCTTCGAACAGGCGGGCCCGGACGTGGTCGGAGCGCTTCCCGATTTCGGCAACTTTCCGGATGAGGCTACACGCGAGACGGGTCTGCCGATTCTCTTCCCTTACGCGCACGTGGTATGCCACGCCAAAGGATTGGAGTTTGACTCGGCAGGGAGCGAAACCAAATACGACTTCCCGAAGTGTATCGAGATTTCCAAGAAGGCAGCCTTCACAGGGGTCTACTCGATCGAGTTCGAGGGCCCGGGCGACCCCTACGAGGGGGTAAAGAAAACGCTGGATGAGTTGTTGAAGTATCTGTAAATAGGTGCGAGAGAAACAGTACCCGTCATCCTGAGCGAAGCGAAGGATCGCTACAGTTGTTCTTAAATTTCTGACCTGAAAACTAACTGCCGAGATCCTTCGCTCCGCTCAGGATGACACCTTCTGCCCTCGGTTCCGTCGCAAGAGTTGATAATTCCCCTGAGATCCTAGTGATGCCCACCCGTATTCGAGCCTGAACTGGCGGTATGGGAACTGCTGGCCGGAGTGGTCGCGGCGGGCGAGGAGGCGCTTGGAATTCCGCCACTGTTGCCACCTTGCGGCATCTCGCCGCCCTCGGCGCGCGCGGATTGCGCGGAGTGGCCGTGCGGCAGGATGCTCGGCCCACCCGCGTGGGAGGCGGCCGAAGCAGGCATTCCATTCATCATTCCCTTGCTGCCGGATCTTTCAGAGGCGTCGCCCTTGAATTCACCTATAGTGCCCCCTACCGTATACCGGCCGCCTAACGTCGTGCCCAGGCGGTAACGCAACGGTTCGCGCAACGCGTGGCCGCCCAGCAGCGCGCTTTCCTTGCCGCCTTCAACTCCCATCAGAATTGAAGATGGCGCCGCCGCGTGTGCGCCCGTGGGATGCGCGCTGGTGAGTGTCGCGAACCCCTCTGCCAGAGGAATTCCCCGAATTGCGGCGCCAGCAGCCGGCTGGGAAGGTGGGTGCTCGGCCACAATCGCTTCCTTGAAATCGACATGGTTTGCGGTCTCAGGAGTAACAAGCTGGCCGGCTTGAAATGCCGAACTGGAGACGGTTGTCACAGGCCTCAACAATCCCGCTCGGGGATTCAAACCCAAAGGAGCCCAGCCCATCCACCCCGGCCCCGTATACCAGGAAACCAAGGCAGGCGACCAGAAGCTAAAGTCACCCGGCATCCAAAAATAGCCGAATTCAGCGGAATAGTTCCACATCCCGTAGTGGTAAGGCAGCCAGCCCCACGGTTCTGCACCGATCCATGTGTAACCCATTCCGGGGTACCAGTTCCACATCCCCGCGGTGTACGGCGCCCAGCCCATCGGCGCGAAAGGCGACCAGCCGTAGCCGAAGCCCGGGATCATAGCCCACTCGCCATACGTATCCAGGTCGCTCCACCCGTAGACCGGTCCTCGTGCCGCCACTGCCTGATCGTTCATCGCCAGGGTCGCCTGCGAATCCCGCGCCTCGGTCCACTTGTCCCAGTCGTCCTTAGCCATTCCGCGACGAGTGTTGAACGCCACCTCAGTGGTGCTGGTATCGTATTCCAGCGTTTTGTCTTTGCCGAGTTTCTCGGACCCGGCTCGGGCCACGACCTCGACCGATCCGTTGAAAACTTCCACCCGAACGTGGCCTTTGTCTAAATCCGTCCGGAAGAGGCTCTTGCCAGTCGGAGTCAGCGTTGCGTCAGCAACTTTGACGCTGTAGGTGTCGCGCTTCTCAGGCAGGAAATGAAAGGTCGCGTAGCCCTGCTCGAACGTCATGCGATTGAGCTTGTTGCCTTCAGCATCCAAGGCCAATTGGTCGAAAGCGAGGTGAGAGAGCTCACCCAAGCGGGCCGTGGAACCATTTTCGAATTCCACTTCAGCAAAACTACCATCTGAAGTCGATACCTCGAACCCCTCCTGGACGGGAGTATTCACGAGGGCTTTCGTCCATTCGTTTGCGCCTGCCCGCCTCACGCCCACCGTGCCGCTGATGTAGCTGATCCGCACCACCCGCACGTGGGAGACGGCTTGTTGGGCGGCTGCGACTATTGGCAGGAAAAACAGGCTTGCGATACACACCAGGAGAATCCGGCCCGGAAATCGCGATTGCATGATTGCCCTCCACGGTTGGACACAGCGATGATACACTCGCTTGCCCACCCTTGCTTAACTTTTTGGATTTGCACCCCGCACGTAGCTTTAGATGATTCATCGTGACCAAACGGTTGTAACCTCCGGGGGGGCGCAAGCCCCGGCGCAACACTACCGGCCCGCCCAGGCTGCCGCCGAAGTAGTTCACCGTAGAGCAAGGCTTGTGCCCGCCGGATTGCCATCACTCAAGAAACTGGCGGCATTGAGCCTCGACCCGTTCCGTAATTCGGTAGTGTCCTAGCATGAAACCGCCCCTGTGGCCTTTTGGTCGGCGTTCAGTTATGATTCGGGTCATGGCGAGCCCCTTCCGATACAACAAAAAGCAGCGCAGGGATTTGCGGCGGGATGCAAAAAGCTCAACCAAAGCGGCAGATGGATTCGAAGCCGATGGGACTAAGTCACAGGCGGTTGTTGTGTTACATGGGATTGCCGACTTCAGCACCCGAATGAGCCTCGCAAGACGCCGCAAGAAGAAGTCCAAGAATTCAAAATAGAGAAGTCTCAACACGGAGGCCACAGAGTCCACAGAGAAGTGCGGGACGTTATTCGCCGTGAACTCTGCACTACTAAGGGTGAGTTTCTTCGCGGCGCGAAGAAAAGCAGATCCTTCGCTTCGCTCAGGATGACATGTCATTCTGAGGGAAGTGAAGAATCTGCATTTGGTTGGGGCTTTGCCGCGCTGTGCCCTCGGTGGTGGATGTGTTTAAAGTTACTCGCCCCGCAGGCGCTCGAGCGCCCAGGCGGCGTGTTCACGGACGATCGGGTCGGGATGCCGCGCCATCCGCTCGAGCCAGGGAACAAACCTCTCATCACTGGAATTACCCATGGCTACCGCGAGGTTGCGCAGCCAGCCTCGATACTTCGCCCGCTTGATGGGAGAATGGGCGAAATTCAGCCGGAAGCCTTCTTCGGTGATCGAGGCAAGAGCCTCCAAGGGCAGATTGAACAGAGAGAAGCCGGAGTCCGTGGTCCGCTGTCCGTCGTCCGTCGCCGGTTGGCCGGAAGTAGCTTCGCCTGAGGACCTGGGGTGATTCGGCTGCACAATCATCGGGTAGAACTCTTCAACTGCCGTCGTCGCGGGCCGCGTGGCTTCGCGCGCATCAAACGGCCGCTGATGCTGGGGCGAAGTTTGCTGAAAGCTGAGAGCTGACGGCTGATAGCTTTTGTTCCACGGACACACATCCTGGCAAATGTCGCATCCGAACACATTGCTGCCCACTTTTGAGCGGAACTCATTCGGAATGGATCCCCGGAGTTCGATCGTCAGGTAGGAGATGCAGCGCGACGCGTCCATCGCGTAGGGCTCAACCAAGGCCCCCGTGGGGCAGGCCTCGAGGCACGCCGTGCAGGACCCGCAACGGTCGGGAGCGGGCAGGTCCGGCTCGAGCTCGAGGCTGCACAGGATGACCCCAAGAAACAACCAGGAACCCTTTTCCTGATTAATGATGCAAGTGTTTTTTCCCATCCAGCCAATGCCAGAAAGGCGCGTGAAGGCGCGTTCGACGACAGGGCCAGTGTCGACATATACCCGAGTTTCAACCTCTGGCGCTGACTCATTTATAGCCGCGCGAAGCTGCTCGAGTTTGGCCCTCATAATTTCGTGGTAATCACGCCCCCAGGCGTAACGCGAAATCCAAGCGCGAGGCGTGGGAGCGGCTCCGGCCACCTCCGTCGAATACGGAAGCGGCGCGTTGTACACCAGTCCGACACAGATCACCGACTTGGCGGAAGGCAGAACCAGGAGCGGGTCGAAGCGCTTGGGGTTTTCAAGATAGCGCATCTCGCCGTTAAAGCCCTTGTCGACCCACCGCCTGGAAAACTCGAGGTCTTTCCAAACATCTAAGGGCGCGATTCCGGCCAGATCGAAGCCCAGTCCGAGCGCGCGTTCTTTCATGGTTCGCCCCGATAGCATCGGTTGAATAATAACCCGTCCGAACGCGCGATTCCAGCCAGACGCCGTAGCGCTGACCTTCAGGTCAGCATGCCTACTTGCCGACCCTTCGCTTAGCTCAGGGCAGGCTCTGAAGGTCGGCGCTACGAGCGCCGGGCCCGAGAACACGCGTCCCGCCCGCGTCTGCTATACTCCCCTGATAGGTGAATTCTTCGACAGGGAGTTACTGATGCCACAAGTTCGCTTGACGAGCATGGTGAAAGCGGCGGGTTGAGCGGCCAAGTTGAGTCCAAGTATTTTGGACCGAGTGCTGGCCACGCTGCCGAAACAATCCGACGCAAATGTCCTGGTGGGCTTCGACACCAATGACGACGCGGGAGTGTATCAACTCGCGCCTGACCTGGCGCTGGTCCAGACGGTGGATTTCTTCACGCCGATCGTAGACGATCCCTACACGTTCGGCCAAATTGCGGCCGCCAATGCGCTCAGCGATGTTTACGCCATGGGCGGCCGGCCCCTCTCGGCGCTCTCCATCGTGGGATTCCCTAACAAAGAAGAGGGCATCGAGATCCTGGAGAAGATTCTCGCGGGCGGGCACGCCAAAATGCAGGAAGCGGGATGCGTGGTGATCGGCGGCCACTCGATCGGCGACGAGGAGATCAAGTTCGGCTTTGCGGTCACCGGACTCATCCACCCGCAGCGCATCCTCACCAACCGTGCTGCAATTGCGGGCGATCACTTGCTCTTGACCAAGCGACTGGGGACCGGGATCATCGGCACGGCGCTGAAGAAAGGAGAAGCCGGCGAGGCCGCCGTGCATGCCGCCATCGAATCCATGTGCGCCCTGAATCGGGCTGCGAGTGAAACCGCCCTTAGATTTGACGTACACTCGGCCACCGACATCACGGGTTTCGGCCTGCTGGGGCATGCTCGCGAGATGGCGAGGGGAAGCCAGGTGAGCATGGTGATCGACTCCGCCCGGATCGAATTCCTGCCGGATGCCGTAGAATATTCGCGACGCGGGTTTTTGCCCGGGGGCCTGAAGAGAAACAGGGATTTCATCGGGGACTGCGTCGAATTTGCGAGCGGCGTCGCGGAAGAGGTCCGCAACCTCTTGTTCGACCCGCAGACGTCGGGCGGATTGTTGTTATCGGTCGCCGAGCAAGGCGCGCCCAAACTCCTCGAAGCCCTCCGGACCCTGAACATCCCCGCCGAGACAATTGGCAGAGTCATCGAGAAGACGCATCCGCTCATTGAAGTCACCTAATCTTGAAAGTGGGCGCTACAGAGCATTCACCGCAGAGGACACAGAGATCACAGAGAAAGGCGTGGTGTTTTTCTCTGTGATCTCTGTGTCCTCTGTGGTTAATTTCTTGCTCACTGCCTATGATCACCCTGGTCCAGGTTCGAACGCCGCAGCAAGTCGAAGACGTGCGGCAACTGCTCCGCGAATACGAGGCTTCACTCAACGTCAGCCTGTGCTTTCAGGGTTTTGAAAAGGAACTGGCAGAGCTGCCGGGAGATTACGCGCCGCCCCGAGGCCGGCTGCTGCTCGCATACGACGGCGGCCGACCTGCCGGGTGCATAGCCCTGCGCGCACTTGATGACGAGACCTCGGAGATGAAGCGGCTTTACTTGCGGCCGGGATTTCGCGGCCAAGGCGCCGGACGCCAGATGGCCACGGCCATCATCGCGGAAGCTCGCAAGCTGGGCTACAAACGGATGCGGCTGGACACCCTGGCCGCGATGCGGGAGGCCCGGGCTCTCTATGAATCGCTGGGCTTCAAACGTATTGAGCCCTATTATCAAAATCCGCATCCCGGCACGGAGTTTATGGAATTGGAACTCTGGAAATCTTAGCCGGAATCTTGTGTCATTCAGCCCGCGAAGCGGGCGGAAGCGAGTAGCCCACGGCGCAAGCCGTGGGTCGCGAGAGCCACCCTCACCCCCCGTCCCCTCTCCCCGCCGGCGGGGAGAGGGGTGCCGACGGCGGGGTGTGGGGTCGGTTCCGGGGGTTTCACCCCCGGCTACTCAATTTGCTCCCCTCCGGGGAGCACGGCCTCGCGCGTAGTCGACCATCCACGTTGCAATCGAAGCACAGGACGTTTTGAAACAGCTTCTAGTGTCTGTGATCAACGCCCTCTCTGCTGACGCATTCTGTTGCGGCTTAAGGCGGCTGCAGATAAATAGGCGGACGCTGTCAGTTATAAGGGTTCGCAGCCTCATAACGCCCCGGCTACACCGTTGCACCGTTCACGCACACAGGGTAAGATGGCACTCATGGCGAAGCGAATACCTTTCCAATTGATCCTTGGCTTCTCAATCCTGATCATCGGAGGCGGTTTAGTACTGGGGGAATACGTACTGGTGAGATGGCTTCCCGGGCACCGTGAACGGGTCAGGGAAGATACGCTGAAGCCGCATGACTACCACAATGACGCGCTGGGCCTTGATGTTCAAATTGCCGATGGAATCTACGGAAACGTGGAGACCTTCCCGGGTGGAGTTAAGATCGGCCGCGCGAAGTTCTGGAGCGTCGGGCCCTCGCTGACGATTACTTCCCAGCCCAACCCCGACCAGACCTGGGAGTTTTCACCGCAAGACCTGGCGACGTGGGAATCGAGGGGCGTCACCGAGAACCTTGACTACTATCATCTGGAGCACACGAAAATCAATAATCGTGACTCCATGTTGATTCGCCAGCTCAAGGGTCGCTACATGCACGTGACGGCGAGAATCATGTGCCAAGACAAGATCATCGAAGCCGATTGCACCACCGGCGGCGAAGACGAAACCCTCTTCACGGACGCGTGCGACGGGACGCTGCGCAGCATAAAGGTCGCGGGGCCCGAACCCCCGCCGCCCGCGCCATTGGAGCTTAAGCCGGCCGGGCCGCTCAAGCTCAAGCGATAGGAGGTTAGCGTCCTGACTTGGATCGTGGCGTCCCGACACGGCGGGACATTTGCCGACCCTTCGCTCCGCTCAGGGCAGGCTCTCAAGGTCGGCGCTACGTTCAAGCCAAGACAATATGTGACGGGAGCAGGCATGAAAAAGTGGGAAGTTGTAGAAGGCAATCTCGCTTCCCCGCGGGGCTTCCGCGGGGCCGCGGTGGCCGCGCGAATCAAGAAGACGCACGGCGAACTCGACTTGGCTCTGCTGGTTTCGGACGCCCCGGCGGCCACGGCGGCCGGCGTGTTCACAACCAACCTGGTGGCTGCCGCGCCGGTGCTCGTGTCACGACAGAACCTCGCCGAAAGCCGCGGACGTTGCCGCGCGCTCCTGGTGAACGCGGGAAATGCCAATGCTTGCACGGGCCGGCAGGGCCTTCAGGCGGCAAGGGAGAGCACGCGGGCAGTGGCCAAGCTTCTGAACCTCACGCCGACGCAGGTTCTGGTGGCTTCGACGGGCGTTATCGGAGTGCCTCTCAATTTGAGCCTGGTCACAAGCCAGCTTCCTGAGCTGGTCGCAAGGCTTTCCATCGAAAACGCCTCGGCGGTGGCGCGGGCTATCATGACCACCGACACATTCCCCAAATCATGCGTCCTCCGCTCCGAAGTGGGAGGGAAACCCGTGTACCTGGCGGGAATTGCCAAGGGCTCAGGGATGATCCATCCGCGCATGGCCACGATGCTTTCCTTCCTTACCACGGATGCGCTGGTGGGCCCGCGTACGCTCCAGAACTTGTTGCGTGCAGCCGTGGATGTTTCGTTTAATTGCATTACCGTGGACGGCGATACCTCTACGAATGATACCGTGCTGGCCTGGGCGAGTGGCGTTGCCGGCGCGGGTGTGCGCCCCGGCAACGCAAGCTGGGCATGGTTTCTGGAGGGGCTGACCGAGCTCTGCCGGAACCTGGCCAGGATGATCGCCCGGGACGGCGAGGGCGCCACGAAACTCATCCTCGTCGAGGTCGAGGGAGCCAGAAAACCCTCTGATGCCGAACGTGTGGCGCGCGCCATCGCGAACTCCCCCCTGGTCAAGACGGCCGTGGGCGGGAGTGATCCCAACTGGGGACGCATCCTCTGCGCGGCGGGTTATTCCGGCGCGGTCTTCGACCCCAATAAAGTGGACATCCGGGTGAACGACTTGCTTCTCTGCCGGGACGGGGTGGATGCAGGCTTCGACGAAGCCGCTGCGCGCAAGGAACTGGATAGGAAGGAAGTGGTCCTGCGGCTTGACCTCCATCAGGGCAGCGCCACTGCTCATATCTGGACGTGCGACCTGACCCACGGCTACATCACCATCAACGCGTCGTACAGAACCTAGTGCGCCGAGTCAGCAGTTCGTTTGAGATATCAGCCCGCGGAGCGGGCGGCAGCGAGTAGCCCACGGCGTGAGCCGCGGGTCGAGAGTGCCCACCCTCACCCCCGTCCCCTCTCCCGCCTGGCGGGAGAGGGGCGCCGAAGGCGGGGTGAGGGCCATCCAACCCAGGGCTTACGCCCTGGGCTACATTATGCCGCCCCTGACGGGGCTTGGAAAAACGGGCGCACAGGAAGATCCCATGTCAGGAATTATTGGTTACATCGGAAACAAACGGGTAGTGCCCGTATTGCTGGAAGGTTTGCAGCGGCTGCAATACCGCGGTTACGACTCCGCCGGAATCGCCGTCATCGAGGGCGACCGATTGCAGGTGCGCCGCGCCACGGGCAAGCTTCGCAACCTTGAAGAAGTGGTTCGATTGAACCCCGTCGACGGCACGTACGGAGTGGGACACACGCGCTGGGCCACCCACGGCGCCCCGACGGAAGAAAACGCCCATCCGCACCGCGACTGCAACGGCACCGTGGTGGTGGTTCACAATGGAATCATCGAGAACTACCTGGAGCTCAAGAAAGGGCTGGTTGAGGAAGGCCACAAGTTCGCTACGGAAGTTGACACCGAAGTCATCGCCCATCTGGTGGAGAAATACCTGACAGGCAACGGACAGGCAGGAGGTTCGAGTTCGAATAATCTCGAGGAAGCCGTGCGCGCCGCGGTGGGTCAGTTGCGCGGGGTTTTTGCCCTCGCCATCATTTCCACGCGCGACCCCAACAAAATCATCGCCGTGCGCGAGGGGCCGCCAGTGGTCATCGGCCTGGGCAAGGACGAATACTTTGTGGCCAGCGACGTTCCAGCTATTCTCTATCACACCCGCGATCTTTTCTTTCTGGCTGACCACGACCTGGCCGTGCTGACGCCCAACGGCGTGAAGTTGAGTGGCTTTGACGGCCACCCCGTCTCGCGCCGCGTTCAGCACATCACCTGGGATCCCATCCTGGCCGAAAAAGGCGGCTTCAAGCACTTCACTATCAAGGAAATCTACGAGCAGCCGCGGGCGGTTCGCGATACCGCTCTGGGCCGGTTCTCGCTCGAAACCGGCCAGGTCTTTCTGGACGAGATGGAAATTCGCGAGGAGGAATTCCGCGCCTTCCACGCCGTGAGAATCGTGGCGGCCGGGACTTCACGCCACGCGGGCCTGGCGGGGAAAATCATGATCGAGCGCGTGGCGCGCGTGCCCGTCGAGGTGGACCACGCTTCGGAGTTTCGCTACAGCGATCCTCTGGTCGATTCGAATACCCTGACCGTGCTCATCACGCAGTCGGGCGAGACGGCAGACACCATCGCCGCGCAACGCGAGGCGCGCGCCAAAGGGTCGAAGACGCTCGCCATCTGCAACGTGCTGGGCGGCATGGTCTCGCGCGAGGCCCATGGCACCATTTACACTCACGCCGGACCGGAACTGGGCGTAGCCTCCACCAAGACGTTTACCTCTCAGTTGACGGCACTTTATCTCTTCGCGCTCTACTTGGCCCAGGTGCGTGGCCAACTCTCTCTCGAAGACAGCAAATCCTGGCTGAAAGCTCTTGCGGCGCTCCCTAAACACCTCGAAGCGGTCCTCCAGAAGGACGATGAAATCGCCGAACTGGCGCAGCACTTCTACAGGTCTTCGGATTTCCTCTTCCTCGGCCGCGGCATCCACTTCCCGGTGGCTTTGGAAGGCGCCCTCAAAATGAAGAAGATCTCGTACATTCACGCCGAGGCCTACCCGGCCGGCGAAATGAAACACGGCCCCATCGCTCTCATCTCTGACGGTCTGCCGGTGGTGGTGATCGCCACCTGCAACTGGAACTCGCCCTCGTCCCGGCAGCGCTACGAACGCACGATTTCCAACATCAAGGAAGCCAAAGCGCGCGGCGCCACCATCATCGCTTTGGTGACGGAAGGCGACCGCGAAGTCCCCGCCATGGCTGACCACCTGGTGGTGCTGCCCCATACAAGCGGGACTCTCTCCACCATCCTGGAAGCGGTCCCACTCCAACTCCTCGCCTACCACATCGGCGTCCTGCGCGGTTGCGATGTGGACCAACCAAGGAACTTAGCGAAGTCCGTAACCGTGGAGTAATCTGAAGGTGCGGCCCTTGTGACCGTCCGCGGCGTGGCGCGCTGAGTACTCCCCGGAGGGGAGCACATTGAGTAGCCGGGGTGAAACCCCCGGTTCAAGGCTTGTTCTTTTCAGGCCCGGAGGGCCGACAGAGAGTAGCCCATGGCGTAAGCCATGGGATCAAGGGGTAACCCCGGGTTGCCCCGGCCCCGGTAGGGGCGGCAGTATTTCCCGCGTGGAGTCTGTCGCCCCTGGCGGGGCTGGGAGATTAGCGCCATATCGCACCCCCACGGCTTACGCCGTGGGCTATTGTCTGCCGCCGCTCCGCGGCTTCGACAGATGCCGTGACGCCTTAATCCAGCACCGCTAGGGAAAGGGGGCCCACGCGTTGCCCCCGGCTACTCAATTCCAGCCCCTGCGGGGCTGAGAGCGCTTTTCAAGGTCGCGGCTTTTCGGTAGGGTCCTGGTTTGAGGCAAGGTGCGCTTGACGCGCATTAAGAGGAGAGGTGCATTGTCTTGCCGGGCAATGGGACCCGCAGCTTTCGGAAAGCACGGGCCCCGGCCCGATCTAACTCTCACTTGCCGCTAGCAGTACGGCTTACCGCCCGCGGTAATTATCGCGATCGCGGGAGTATCCCCCGCCGCCCCGTGGGCCGCTTCCCCCTGCCCTGGGCTTCGCTTCGTTTACGTTCAAGGCGCGGCCGTCCATCTGTGTTCCATTCAAAGCCGTAATCGCTTTGGCCGCTTCCTCGTCATTAGTCATCTCCACGAAACCGAAGCCGCGAGCCCGGCCGGTGTCCCGGTCCGTGATCACATTGACGCGCGAGATTTCTCCAAATGGTTCGAAGAGAGTGCGTAGTCCGCTTTCCGTAGTTTCAAAACTCATGTTTCCGACAAATACATTCTTCATTCTTTTATTCTCCTAAAGTTGCCGCACCGCAAATGCGGAGCGAACACGTAGGCCAGTCGTCAGCAATTCGCTTCGACCGAGCTCTAGGACATTTGATGGAGTCAATTAGGCAGGGAGCAGGACAACAACTCGAAATCTCTTCAAGCAAACGGACTACTTCAAAGTCACTACGGAGTATAACACAGCACAAAAGATAATTGGGAAAATAATTTTGAGGGTACGGAAACCATGTGGTATTCACGCGCCGCGACTGGCTCGCGTTACCGAGGGTGGCGCATACGTGCCGACGGTAGTTGTCGGCATGTATGCGCCCTTCGCGGTCGTAGGAGTACAGCACGCCACGATTTGCATGCCGTGGGCCTTTATAGTGGCGCTGCGGCACGTCGACGGCACGACAATGGGCGCAGAGTTTTGCCCACAACGCCGAAAACTTGGGGGGAGCCTTGAGCAGTGACGTTTCGGGGCAGCCGCATTGACCTGCAAGGGTGTCAGGGGAGTGGATCAATTTTGTTCAATGGGTTTGACTGCCGCGCTCGAAGCCACAGAGCGGCCAGATCCGCCTGGTGAATCAGGGCCCACTCCTCCACCAAGCCGAAGGCTCTGGCCGGCAGATTTCCGGCGATCACTCTCAAATCCTCGATGCCGATCACGGCTTCGTGCTCGCCATACTCGGCATGGAAATGAGGTGGCCAGTGATCGGCAAAATACATTCGGATTACAATGCCGTAAAAGCGGCTAACTTCCGGCATGGCTGGGCTCGCGCCGGAGGTTGGGGAAGAGGTCTTCAGGGGTCTTCCCGGTCAACTTCAGATAGATAGCATCGGGGCACAGTTCGATCTCATCATTCCATCGGATTTGCCTGGCGGGGCCGACGTGGACCTGTCGAAAGAACTTCTCATCCTCCCACGCCTTGAAGACGCCCTGCCCCGCCAACTCAGAGAGGTCCACGCAGCCTTCCATGCCATCCGAGAAGACGACCTTGATTCGCAAGTTCGGCAACGCGCTGACCGAAATCGGTTTCACCATACTTGGCTCCTCGCCCTCACCTCGCATTATTGTATCAAACAAAGGAGGGAAGTTGGGTAATCGGACACGTGGACACCGAACAGGTTAATGACCAGTGGCAGCTGGGCGCTGTCCGAGTTTGATCGTAGCGCTGGCCTTCAGGCTAGCATTTGCCCACCCTTCGCTGCGCTCACGGCAGGTTCTAAAGGTCGGCGCTTCGCCCAACTAGGACACTACCGGCAACTCAGACTTCGGGATGACAGGAAGCGGCATGGCATCTGCGCGACGACCTGTGCCGACTTCTCGGCCCCTGGACTGCTCGACGCCTTGACTGATAGACATTTCGACCCTCTTCACATTTTCGCTTGACAACGCCTCGAGGCTACGATAGCCTATAGCGGTGGTCTTTATGGAGACACATTGTCGCAGGCGAGCACCGGGGCGTGCCGAGGCGCAGGGGAAAGCGGAAGGGTCCTGGCTATGGGGGATGTAGGGAACTACAAAAAATGAAGAATAGTGGGAACGAAGCTAAGAAGTACCTGAAAACAAAGCACATCACTTTTTTAAATGCCGCAAATTGTGCGCGTTTTGGGTGCAATTTCGCACAAATTAGTGCCCGAAAGGAGCAAAAACAGCGCATTTTGCGAAAACGAAGTCAGGTTTGCGGGCTTTGCGGCGGGGCCGGGAGAATGACAAACAGTCGGCTACACGGGTTGCAGGTTGGGCTGGTGATCGTTCCGGCGTAGCGCTGACCTTCAGGTCAGCATCCCCGCAAAGCGCCGGGTTGTTTGCCGGAGGCGGGAGAACCTCGGCCGCTGTCATTCTGAGCGGAGCGAAGAATCTCGGCAGTTTCGGTTTCAATGAACTACGGAGATCCTTCGTCGCCTGCGGCTCCTCAGGATGACAGTCAACAACGTATTCCCAAGCGTGTGAAGCCCTGCCCTTCCGGGCGTCATTTGAGATTGAGCTCATTAAACCCAATTGGGCGCCAGGCTGTTGGTGGCTTAATTGCTCAGAACTTTAATTCACGTCAAGGGTACTGTGCCTTTTTTTGCATGCCTCATCCAACTCGAACTATTGGAGGTTTAATATGCTTGATCGTCATAATCGTCGCGACTTCCTGAAGACCTCGGCGCTGGCTGCGTTCGGGAGCGCCGCGGCGCTCAGCGCCAAAGAGGGATTGTCGCTTGCTGCGCCGGTCGGCGTCCCAGCCATGCCCCAGACTTTCCACCGGGGGTTTCCGGTCGGCAAGCTGGGAAATCTCAGTGTGACCCGCCTGTTTCTGGGCTGCAACCAGGTGAGTGGATATTCCCACTCGCGCGAACTGGAGTACGTGTCGAGCCTGATGCGGGAGTACCAGACCGATGAGCGAGTGATGGATACCTGGCAATTGGCTGAAGAACTGGGGATTAATACGGTGCTTTCCGACCCATTCGACAAGCCGGTGCGGATAATGAAGCGGTATCGGCAGGAACGCGGCGGGAAGATTCAATGGATTTCGGAGGTCCATCCTCACGCTAAGTCCTACTATGACATCCGCTTAGCGCATCTTAAAGAGAACATCCCGCAAGTCGTTGAGCACGGAGCCAACGCCATGTATATCCAAGGCGGAGTCACCGATTCCTTCGTCGACCGAGGCCTGTTGGACGAGCTTGGCGAAGCCCTCGAGGTGATGAAAAAGACGGGCTTGCCCTCCGGCTTAGGCGCGCATTCAATCGAAACCCCGAAGGCATGTGCAAAAGCGGGCATTGTGCCAGATTTCTTCATGAAGACTTATCACAGGGACGACTACTTCTCCGCCACGCCGCGCGAAAAGCGCCGGGAGTTCCTGGTGGACAGCAATAGCCCCGACAATCACGACAACATCTGGGACATTAAGCCAGAGGCTACGCGCGAGTTTATGGCTACGGTCCACACGCCTTGGGTTGCTTTCAAGGTGATGGCCGCCGGCGCGATTCCCCCGGAAAAGGCCTTTAATTTTGCCTACCGCGGCGGAGCGGACTTTATCTGCGCCGGAATCTTCGACTTCCAACTCAAGGAAGATGTGGCGATCGCCAAGAAGATCCTGGCCGAGAACCTGGACCGAACCCGCCCCTGGATGGCGTGAGCCAGGCGTCAGGTTATAGGGGCGGCCCTCTCGGCCGCCCGCGGGCACCCACGAAGTGTGCCCCTACGATCCCACGCCACGAGGTGAAAATTCTATGAAACGCCTTCATGCCGGCTTTGGATGCCTAGTTATGTACGCTATTATTATAGTCGTCGCTGCGGGCGCTTTGGCCGCCCAGCAAAGTCAGCTTGCCCCAACGCCGCCCATGGGCTGGAACGATTGGTATCAATACGAGTGCAAGGTCAGCGACAGCATCATGCGCGCCAACGCCGACGCGCTCGAGAGCAATGGAATGAAAGCCGCCGGTTATGTCTACGTGAATATTGACGACTGCTGGCAGGGCAAGCGCGACGAAAAAGGGTTCATTCATCCCAACGAGCGTTTCCCCGATATGAAAGCCCTCGGCGACTACATTCACAGCGAAGGACTGAAGTTCGGCATTTATTCGTCGCCCGGGCCCAAAACCTGCGGGAATTACGAGGGCAGCTACAAGCACGAGGAGCAGGACGCGCAAACCTACGCCCAGTGGGGCGTGGACTTTGTAAAGTACGACTGGTGCAGCGCGCCGAAGGTTTACAAGCCTGAGGAGATGCAGGGAGCCTACAGGAAAATGTACGACGCCCTCCGGCGCACCGGCCGCCCCATGGTTTACAGCCTCTGCCAGTACGGGCTCGAAGCCGTTTGGCGCTGGGGGCCCAAGGTCGGGGGAAATATGTGGCGCACCACCGACGACATCGGCGGCGACTACGATCGCATGTCGTTGTTCGGCTTCCAGCACAATGGGCTAGACAAGTTTGTCGGACCGGGGCGCTGGAACGATCCGGACATCCTGCAGATCGGGATCGGCAAGCTGACGAGCGACGAAGGTCGCACCCAGATGACCCTGTGGTGTCTGCTCGCCGCCCCTCTGCTCGCCGGTAACGACCTCACCAAGATGAGCCCGGATACGCTCGAGACTCTGACCAATCCGGAGGTAATCGCCGTCGATCAGGATTCACTCGGCGCCGCGGCGCACCGGGTGTGGCAGGAAGGTCCGTTGGAAGTCTGGATGAAGCCGCTGGCGGATGGCAGCAAGGCGGTAGGGCTTTTCAACCGTACGGTGTCGCCGCTGCCTATTACGGTGAGGTTCGCGACGCTTGGACTCGGCCATTCCGCCCAAGTGCGCGACCTGTGGGCGCGGAAAGATCTCGGCACCGTTCAGGAAAAATACACTGCCGAAGTGCCCAAACACGGCGCGGCGCTTATCAAAGTTAGATAGTGAATTACGAATGGTGAATAGTGAATTGTGAGTGTGAAGAGGCCTAGCAATGCGCCATTCGCAATTCCCGATTCACCAGGACCGCTTCCTGACGGGGCGATACTTCGCGAGGTATTCGTCGACGTCTTGATCCGAAATCGTAAGGTGGTGCTGGAGCGGGACATCGGCGGTTTCGCCAAGCAGCTCTTTCTGCAGCTTCTGGTAGCAGAGCGCCGCCCCGTCCTGGTAGGGAATGTGCCGCTCCTCAAAAGAGCGGTTCGAGATGGTCAGTGTGAACTCCCGGTCCTCGGATCTCACGCCGACAACCCGGTACAAGTAATCCCTGCCGCGGGCCTTCAACTGGAATCCAGTGTATTGAATGAGCACGCTCACAGTCCTGGAGCCCTCCTCACTACCAACCGTGCACAGCAGAAGGTTCTGAATCCGCCGGCCTTCCGGGCGCTGTGCTCCCCCTGCTTGTCGGTCAGCTAGATGATTAACTCTATATAATACACGCATATGGTCGATAACGCCAGACTTATCTTCTGTTTTGAAGGGGGGCAGGCCGGCGTTTCAGGACGACAGCCGGCAAAGCCGCGGGCCGCCGCGGAAACGTGTCTAGCCGCTACGCCGCCTGCTTCGCAGCAGGCTGGTTGCCGATGTGGAGCGCGTGGTAACGCGTCGCGCCTGGCAGCCATAAAGGATATGGGCGGTGTTCTCAGTGGCCACGATGGAGTTGCCCAAGGTGAGTGCCGAAGCTCAAGGCTTTCTCTGAAGGGGCCGGATAATCATCACTTCCGTGGCTTTGATGAGCGCGGCCGCCGTCTCACCCACCTTCAGTTCGAGGTCGCGGGAAGCGTCGCTGGTAATGATGGAGGTGACCGACTGCCCGCCCACGTCGAGCACCACCTTGGTCAGCAGGCCAACCGTTTGCAGCTTGATGATGCGGCCCACTAACTGGTTCCGCCCGCTGATCACGTGTTCGAGCCCCGCGCCCACGCCCGAAACAGGTTTGGCGGCCGCAACTTGAGCGGTTGGGCCGAGCGCTGCTTTGTGCCCCCGCTCGCCTCTTTGAAACAGCAGGCGGTCAACCTCCGAACGCGGCACGCGATGGTGCCCCCCGGGCGTCGTCACCGTCTTGATCTTGTGCTTGTAGATCCATTGTTTCAGCGTCGGGTAGCTCACTCCCAACTCTCGCGCAGCTTCGGGCATGTGAAGGAGTTCCATGGTTTAACTCTCATCAAATACGGCCTATAGAGTAATTGTATAAGAATCAATACGATTCGCCAATGAGGCATACAGTGCAAGCAAATGCTGGCCTAAAGGCCAGCGCTACATGTCAAATTAGGACACCACCCCCAATAAGGCATGAAGCCCTCTCCCTGGGGAGAGGGTGTCTCGCGACGGCGCTTTCATCAGCCGTCGCGGGACGGGTGAGGGGTTACTTCTGGTGATGTCTCGGCGCTATGTGTTGACCCTCGTTGCTGCGCATAGCCTCGAGTTCTTCGAGCGTGCGGGGCCAGTCCTGCTTGAGCAGGCGGGAGAGCGAGCGGTCCGCCAGCAGCTTGCCGCCGGTCTGGCAGCGCGCGCAGTAGTTGGTCTCGTTGTCGGCGTAGCGAATGCGCTGCACTTTGGCGCCGCAGCGCGGGCAAGGCTGACCGTGCCGCCCGTGCACGGCCATGGCGGGGCGAAATGCCGTCACTCTTTCCGGGAAACCGCCGCCGGTTTCCTCTCGCAGTCTCTCGGTCCAATCCCGGAGCGTGTTGCGGGTGGCTTCGTAGAGGCGCGCGATCTCCTCGCCGGTCAACCGGCTGGTGAGTGCGGCGGGCGAGTGCTGGGCGGCGTGCAGGATCTCATCGGAATACGCGTTGCCGATGCCGCTCATGAGATGCGGATCGGTGAGCGCGCGCTTGAGCGTGTGGTTCTCCGACGTGAGGCGCGCCGCGAACTCTTCGAGGCTGGACTCAAGCACCTCGAGCCCTCCCGGGTCGAGGCCGGCGAGCTTCTCCGCGCCTGCCAGCACGTGAATCGAGGCCCGCTTGCGCGATCCCGCCTCGCTGAGCGTCAGGCAGCCGGAATCGAAATCGAACGCCGCCACGTCCCTGCTGCGCGCTGCAAGCTTCTTCGCTGGCGGGCGTGCTGCCGTCCGGTCTCTCCAGTGCAGCCGCCCGGCAATCATCAAGTGCAGCACCAGCCAGTAATCCCCGTCGAAACCCATCGCGATGCGCTTCCCGATTCGCCGCAGGCCTTGCACGCGTTTCCCTTCCAGTTCTTGAATCGGCGGAGCGGCAGTCCGCAGCAGATACGGTCCCGACAGGCGCACGCTCTCGAGCCTGTGATAGAGAATGCGCCGCTCGAGCGCTTCGATGTAGACGACAATATCCGGCAATTCGGGCATCTGGAATTATGATGTCACGGAAGCAGGGATCTGTCAGCACCTCGGCCGGCGATCGCATGGGGGTGACGCATACGTGCCGACGTTTATTGTCGGCATGTGTGCGCCTTTCGGACGACGGGCGCATACATCGCGACAAAAAGCGTCGCGACGTATGCGCCACACGCCGCATGCGGTGGTGATTGAGTGTTTGATGTCACGGGGGCTGGAGTCCATAATGGAAATTCCGGCTTAACGGTGGCCCATGAAACCGTCTGACTGTGGCGGAGTGAGCAAACGTCTGATGGCGATTCAATTCGCCATTCTGGCGGGTCTGGCGGCGTTCTATTTCCTCTATCTGCCTTATCGGACGAAATCGCAGGCGAAGGCTAAGGTCGAGGAACGTGAACGGAAAATCGAAGCGCTCATTGATTCCCTGGTTGTCGAGGACACCCACAGTGAGGTCGAAGTGCCTGGAACGGAACGTAGGGTGCACCCGCAGCGGTTGAATCGCACGCTGGCTGTTGACGAGTTCGTCCAGGAACTCGGCTTGCCGAATCAGCGCACGGGCGATTTCCGCGGCGGGCTGCACATCACCTGGACGGGCACCGCGCACTCGCTCGAGGCCGCGTTTGACCACGGCCGCCTCTACTGCCTGCGCTACGAGGACCTCCGCATCGGACACGGCGCGCTGGTCTTCGAATCGAGTTCCGCGTGGCATTCCTTCTAAGTGAGAATGCAGAAGGGAACTAACCATGGACGGCATTTCTCACAGATTGGCTTCCTTCGCGACATGGTATAGCATAGTTGTGTGAGGTGGCGCATGCTCTATGGCGACCGAGTCGAGATCGACCCTGCGATTTGCAGCGGCAAACCGGTCATTCGGGGTACGCGCATTCTGGTTACGTCGATTCTCAGCCAGCTTGCCGCGGGCGAGTCTTTCGACACAATCCGCAAGGGCTTTCCCGGACTCGCTGACGATGATATCAAAGCTGCTATTGAGTTCGCCAAGCAGTCCGTCGAGGCGACAGAGCTCGCGGCCCTGCGTGACTGATGCACCAGCTTTTCATTGATCAGAATATAAATTTTGAAGTAGCCGAGGCGCCGGCTGGCTCAGAGCGAAGCTCTGCGATCCGCGGAGTCGCAGTCCGGAATCCGCAGAGCTCCGGTCTGCGCCAGCCACGTGTGCGCCGCCTGCGAGATTCTTCTCCTGTAGACACTCATCGCGAGGCAGTGCTAATCTGGCTCAAGCGTTGTTTGCATCGAAGGCTGTCCGAACCTAGCGCCGATTGAAGGTCCGGCCAGCCTAACGGGGCGACTACTTATGGCAGCTAATCCAGTGGGCGGTCCGCAACTTTCGGATGGGGGGCGCGGCGTCGCGCAAGCGGTCGTTGCCCCGCTTACTCGCGCTGCGATATTTCTGGTGGTGTCACTGAAGCCAGGCTCCAACACTCGAGCCATCATTCGTTCCTTCTGCGCGGATCTCTCAGCCCTATTTCGTGCGGTGGAATTTCGCGACCTCGAAGCGGGACTTTCCTGCATAATGGGGATTGGGTCGGAGGCCTGGGACCAGCTCTTTGGCGCGCCACGTCCGGCAGAACTGCGTCCCTTTCGCGAGATTCGCGCCGGGGTGCGGCATGCCGTCTCCACTCCGGGCGACATGCTGTTCCACATCCGCGCCAGGCGTATGGATCTCTGTTTTGAGATGGAGACACAAATCATGGCTCGAATCGGCGAGGCGGTCTCGCCAGTCGACGAGGTGCAGGGATTCCGCTATTTCGACGATCGCGATCTGCTGGGGTTTGTGGATGGCACTGAGAATCCTCGAGGCGACGAAGTTGCGGAAGCGGCGCTCATCGGGGACGAAGATCGAACCTTCGCCGGCGGAAGCTACGTCATCGTCCAGAAGTACTTGCACGATCTGGCCGGCTGGAATGCTTTGCCCACCGAGGCGCAGGAACGAATCATCGGGCGCACCAAACTCTCCGACATCGAATTGGACGATTCGGTTAAGCCCACTTCAGCGCACAACGCGCTGACCACGATCGAGGAGAATGGCAAGCAGATCCAGATCCTGCGCGATAACATGCCGTTCGGGCATGCCGGCTCGAGCGAATTCGGAACCTATTTTATTGGTTACAGTCGCTCGCCCCGCTCGATCGAGCAGATGCTAGAAAACATGTTTGTCGGTCGGCCGCCGGGCAACTACGACCGTCTGCTTGACTTCAGCCGCGCCGTCACCGGGAATCTCTTCTTCGTGCCGACTGCGACATTTCTGGATAACGTAACTCAAGAAGGATCGGGCGTGCCTTCTGCCGCTGCGCCGGCGGCGGAGCCTGGGAGCGCGGGCATCCTGCCCGCAAGCTCGGCAATTCAGCCTGAAAGTGACGGTTCGTTGCACATCGGATCGCTAAAAGGAGACGTCGAACATGAATAATCTACATCGCGAGCTTGCCCCGATTTCCGATGCCGCCTGGGCCCAGATCGAAGAAGAAGTGACACGCACTTTTAAGCGCCACCTCGCGGGCCGGCGGGCAGTGGATGTTCGCGGGCCGGCGGGTATGGGCCTCTCTGCCGTCGGCACCGGCCACCTGCGGGAAATCGCGACGCTGGGCGACGGCGTCCACGCCCGCCAGCGGGAGGTGAAGGCGCTGGTCGAACTGCGCGTTCCGTTCGAACTCGAGCGGCAGATGATCGACGATGTCGAGCGGGGCGCCAACGATTCCGATTGGGAACCGGCGAAGATCGCGGCGCGCCGCCTGGCCTTTGCCGAGGACGGCGCCATATTTGTGGGCTATGACGCCGCCGGCATCACCGGCATCTGCCAGGGAACCAGCAACCCGAAGAAAACGCTGCCGGCCGACGTACGTGAGTACCCGCAAGCCATTGCCGAAGCACTGAACCAACTGCGGCTAGTCGGCGTCAATGGGCCCTATGCGGCGCTGCTGGGTTCCGACGCCTATACGAAGTTGGCCGAGACCAGCGATTACGGCTATCCCGTCCTCGAGCACGTCAAGCGGCTGGTCGACGACAAGATCATCTGGGCGCCCGGCGTCCCCGGCGCGGTCGTGTTGACCACGCGCGGCGGGGACTTCGAACTGCACATTGGCCAGGACGCCTCCATCGGCTACCTCAACCACGCCGATACCGCCGTCCGCCTCTACTTGCAGGAGACCCTTACCTTCCTGCTGCTCACCACCGAAGCCGCCGTCGCCCTGGCTCCGCCCGCCGCGCAGTAGAGTTGAGGCGCGGGATGAATTTCGCGGGTGGCGCATACGTGGCGAGGTTCGTCGTCGGCATGTATGCGCCTTTTGCGTCGTGGAAGGTATCGACGCCGATTTGCGTGCCGAGGATGGGCGCATACATCGCGCCGGAAAGCGTCGCGACGTATGCGCCACCCGCGTGATAACAAACCAGAGCGAGATTCCTCGCGGAGTTTACCCTGAGCACGCAGAGCGAGATTCTTCGCTCCGCTCAGAATGACAAGCGAAGGGCTCAGGATGACAGCGAAGGGCTCGGAATGACAAGTGAAAAGTCTATCCGCACCCTGTAAAGCCGGCGCTAGGAGTTAGGAGCGAGGCCTATGGGCAGGCGGATATAGAACGTGCTGCCCTTTCCGACCACGGACTCAAAGGTCAGCGAACCGCCGTGGTTATCCACCACGATGCTGCGGGCGATCGCGAGGCCTTGGCTCGTGCCGCGTCCAACCTCTTTGGTGGTAAAGAAGGGCTCGAAGATCTTGTCTTGGATGTTCTCAGGTATCCCGCAGCCCGTGTCGCTGATCGAAATCACCACCTGGTCGCCTTCCCGGCGGGTACGAACGCCGATTGCACCCTTCAACCCGTTTCCGTCACCCCGGTCTTTGATCGCGTGCGCGGCGTTGACCAGCAAGTTGAGAAAGACCTGGTTCATGTCCCCGCCGTTGCATTGCACCAGCGGCAGTTCCTGGAGGTCGGTTTCCACATCGGCAACGTACTTGATCTCGTTGCGGGCCACAATCAGCGTGCTCTGTAAGGCTTGGTTCAAGTCCGTCGCCGCTTTTTCGCTGGGGTTGGGATGGGCGAATTCTTTCACGGCGCGCACAATGGTGGCGACGCGGGTAACGCCCTCGAGGGTTTGAGCGATGGCCTTCGGAATCTCTTCCTGGATGAAAACCAGGTCTGCGGCCTCCTCAGCCGCAGTTACTTCCTGCGCCAGGCCGCATGCCTTGCCACAGCGGCCGGCTGCCTGCCCGAGTTTGCGGTAGGCGTCGAGCACCTTGGCAAGGTCCGCGAAAGAGTCCAGAAGGAAACGTGTGTTATCCCCAATGAACTGGATGGGCGTATTGATTTCATGGGCGATGCCTGCGGCCAGGCTGCCGACGGCCTCGAGCTTCTGCGCGTGGCGCAGGTCCATCTCGAGTTGCGCGCGTGCGGTGACGTCCTGAGCGACGACGAGCACCGCCTGATGCCCGTCGTAGCGGAGCGCGTGCGAGCTGGACTCCACTTGCAGGGTGCGGCCGTCTTGGGTGCGATGCTTCGAGGCACCCGGGAGCCGCTTGGCGGAGCGGCTCTCAGGACTTCCCTGGGCAGGCTGCGCCGACGCCTCGCACAAGCAGATATCCGTGATCTTCATGCGCAGGAACTGGTCGCGGCTGTACTTATACTGGTTAACAGCGGCTTGGTTGACCTCCAGGAACCTGAGCGTCGCCTGATCGTAGACCCACACGGGAGTGGGAATCGTCCGAAAGAGCAGGCGGGCGCGTTCTTCGCTGCGCTGCAACGCTTCTTCCGAGGCCTCGCGCTCCGTAAGGTAGCCGGAGAGGAGCAGGGTGAGGAGCAGGCCGGTCACGAGCGCCGCCCAACTGCTCCAGCGCGCGGGGCGGAATGCCGAGCCTAGCGGATACGCTACAATTTCCCAGGTGCGCTCCCCGACTGAGACTGTGCGGATGGTGCGGAAGCCCCGGGGGAGGTCTTCGACACGCTCGAAGCGCGCGCCCTTCGGATACAGCAAGCGTTCGCCGGGCTTGGCGTCGCGGTCGAAGACGGCGATGTTCAGGCTGGAAAGGCCGCTCAAGAGCGTGCCACGCTTGTCCACCATATTCTGAATTCGGAAAACCCCGAGCGCGAATCCCTGGAGCGCCGCGCGGCGCCCCTCTTCGCTGCACGGCTCGTCCCCTCCCTTGTAAAGGGGGTAGAAGACGAGCGCCCCGTATTGATCGGCGACCTCCTGCACCAGAGTAATGCGGCTGGTGGCGGCCATTCGGCCGCTCGCTGCCGAGGTCTGAAGCGCTTCACGACGAGCCGGATTGGACGCCAGGTCAAAGCCCAAGGCCTTCTCGTTGCCCTTGAACGGCTCGACGAAGTAAACCGGAAAGTACTCTTCCCTCTTGCCTGCCGGCCCCATCCTGCCGTCAGAAGTGCGCTCCGTGAACTGGAACCCTCGAAAGCCGACCCGCCGCGCCGCGTTTTCGTAGCTCGAGCGCGAGCCCTCCGGCACCCGGGGAATCCATTCCAGCGCCTGGATCGCCTTGTTCTGCGCCAGCAGCGGTGTTACGAAACGCTCGAATCCCGCCCGATCGAAGCCTGGTGAGGCTTTGAAAAACGCTTTGACGGAAACCAGGTTGTCGAGCGTTAGTGCGACGTTGGTTTCCAAAGCGTCCAGCCGTTCCCGGGCAACACTTTCGAATGATGCCCGGGCGTTCTTCGTCTCCAGATCCCGCAGCGTGACGAATAAGCTCAAAGTCAGCGGAACGCCCAAAGCAATCGCCACCAGGGAAGGGAAAGAGCGGCGCGCGGGTTTGAGCACGGTCTTCATGCGTCGATGAACCACTGTAGTTCTTATCGTCACAGGAGTTGCTGGCCTTTACTCGCGCCGGAAAAACCCACGCTCCTGTCATTCCGAGCCCTTCGCTGTCATCCTGAGCCCTTCGCTTGTTATTCTGAGCGGAGCGAAGAATCTCGCTCTGCCGCTCAGGGTAAACTCCGCGAAGAGCCCGTCCTGAACGAAGTGAAGGAATCTCGCTCTGGTTTGTTTTCAAGGCACTGCGAGATTCCTCGTCGCCTGCCTGCGGGCCGAAGCCCTTCGGTAGGCGTAGGCCTGCGGCTCTCGGAATGACAGGCAAGGAGGGTTTTTCAGCAGCCTGTTTAAGCAAATGTCGTTCAGCCCTACTGGAACGCCCGTGAGCCCAGCCCGCTCGATCTCGCCGGCGAATAAAGCGATTCCGGCTAATGCCGATGAGCACTAGTATGAGAAAACATGGCCTGATTCTTCTATCATTTGTGATTGTACTTGGCGCTCCTCGCATCCTGCTGGCACAGGAGCCAGTGGAAGGAACTGCCGAAGCTCTCTGGAACGCCCTCGAGCAGGGAAAGTTTTCCGGGGAAGCGCGCTACCGCTTCGAGACCTTTGAGCGCGCGGGCGCGCCCTTTACTGGCGACTCTTATGCCCCCACGCTCAGATTAGCGCTCGGCTATGAGACGCCTTCCTTTCATGGCTTCTCGGCCTTTGGGCAGGGCGCAGGGGTAATCGTTACCGGCCCCGCTGACTATAGCGTTCCGACCCTTCCCTCGATGAATCGCCCGGACCGGCCTGCCATCCTGGAGCCGAAGACGGTGCAGTTAAGCCAGGGGTACGCCAAGTGGAGGAGAGACTTCGAGGGCCGGCAGGTGGCGGTCACGGTAGGGCGTCAGGAACTTATGCTCAACGACGGACGCTTCGTCAGCACTTCCGCCTGGCGCCAGATTCATGAGAGTTTCGACGCTGCCCGATTCGACGCGGACCTCGCCTCTCACACTGCTTTTACCTACGCGTTCATCGATCGCTACTATCGCGTGGTGGGGCACGACGCGACGGACGGCAAGCCACCCATGCATTCGCACCTGCTCAACCTGGCGTGGCAAAGACCCCGCCAATCAAATCTCTCCTTTTACGGTTTGTTGCTGGACTACCGATGGCCCGCTCAGTTTTCTCTCTCGACTGAAACCTTCGGTGTGCGCGCGAACGGCCCCTTCGAGCTCAGTCAGCAATGGAGCGTTCTCTATACCGCCGAGTTCGCCAAGCAGCGCAACTTTGGCACGAATCCTAACTACGTCAATGCCAACTATTATCTGGGCGAATTAGGGCCAGCGTGGCGCGGATTCGGCGTCAAAGCGGGATACGCGCTATTGGGCGGCCACAGCCTGACGAACGAGGTGACTACCCCCTTGGCTAATCCTTTCAACGGCTGGACGGAGCTTTTTGGCACCACTCCCAACCTCGGGAACAGCCACGGACTCGAAGCTCGATATCTGACTGCGAATGACATGATGAGGTTTCTAGGCGGCGCCACCGCTACGGTCACTTACTACGACTATCACTCCGATAGCGATCGCATCCACTATGGCAGCGAGTTGGATTGGGCGGTGGCCTACAAGGTTCGGAGGGTCAGCAATCACTGGGAAATCGGCTCCCGCTTCGGCCGCTATTGGTCCGATCGCCTCTATTCCCGCGCCTTGCGGGTCTCGGGGTATACCGATGTCACCTTTTGATCAGTATGGGTGAAGAGTTCCTTAGTGTCATGAGTCAGAAGTTCGCTGAAGAACTGAGCCCGCAAAGCGGGCGGCAGCGTGTAGCCCACGGCGTAAGCCGTGGGTGGCGAGACGCAGTCCTCACCCCCGTCCCCTCTCCCGCCGGCGGGAGAGGGGTGCCGAAGGCGGGGTGAGGGCCGTCTAACCCAGGGCTTACGCCCTGGGCTACTCTATGCCGCCCCTGACGGGGCTCTAGAAAACGGTTACGCAGGAGAAAGGCCTTCTTAAAGGACTTCTGTCCTCAAGACACTTCTGGTTACTCGTCACCGCAAAACACCTCTTTCAGCCGACCGCCATTTGAATTTCCAAATTTGAATCTGGATTGCGGCCGACGCACGCCCTGCCCCTCAGCCGGTGCGAAGGAGGAGGCAAGTAATGTCGTCGTGCCGGCGGGCGTGGCCCACGAAGGAGTCGACGGTCGAGAGCAGGTTCTGAAGCGTACCTTGCGCGCCTGCAGTGTCGCTGGATTTCACCACTTCCAGCACGCGGGCCTCCCCGAACTCCTGCTCGGCATCGTTTACCGCTTCGATTAATCCGTCGGTGAAGATAACCAGCAGGTCGCGCGCGCCCATGGTTATAACCCCGCGGGTGAACTTGGCGCCGGCGCTGATGCCGAGCGGCAGGTCCCCCGTTTCCAGGCGCTCGAGGCTTCCGGAAGCCCGCCGGAGAATGGGTTTCTCGTGCCCCGCGCGAACGTAGGCGAGCTCGCCGCTCCCGGGATCGAACTCTGCAAAAAACCCGGTAGTGAAGCGGCTGCCGCCCAGGCTGTGGGCGCACGCATAACGGTTCAACCCTTCCACCAACTCGAGCAGGGAAGTATTGATTTCCGCCAAGGTCCGCACGCTGGCTTGAAGGGTGGCCATGAGCAATGCCGCAGGAACGCTTTTCCCCGCCACATCCGCCACCACCAGCAGCAATCGCTTCGAGTCAGGGCTCGAGTCCGGAGAAGGGCGCAGAAAGGCGTCGTAGTAGTCGCCGCCCACCGTGTTGGCGGGCCGCGAAATAAACGCAATCTCGGCGCCCGGCACCACGGGGGGCACCGCAGGCACCAGCCAGCGCTGGATATCGCGCGCAATTTCCAGGTCGCGCTTCATGGTGATACGGTCGGCAAGCTCGAGCGCCAATAGAAAAAGCAGCCCCGCGACGGCAATCAGCACGGACAGGAAATTGTTGGGGGGGTTCACTTCGTAGTTACGATGGGAATTGGAGACTGAGATCAGGACTTGGCTATTGACCAGTGCAATAATGGCAAAAACCAAGGCAATGAGCAGGAAGACGCGCCGGGCCGGCGAGAGCTTCATCAGCAAGGCCCAAAAAAGCGCGCTGGTGGTCTTCCTGAATCGTCGGCCCCGGGTTTCCTTGCGCAGCGCTTCCCAGTCAATCTCGCGCGTGTAAAGGCTGTAACTCGCCCGCGCCTCGGACCGGAATTGCGACCACAGCTCTTGCACCGCGATCCCGTCGGTCACTCGCTGCCAGAAACCTTCGATCCGTCGTACGAGACGCGTGAGGAAATTTCCCGCGCGCACCGCGTGCTCTTCGAATCTAGGGTTGGGGTTGAAGGGCATAGTAGAGATTATAGGCGTAAGAGGTGTCAGGTGTCAGGTGCCGGGTGTCAGGGCTCAGGCGGAAATTGTGAATACTGAATTGTAAATGGTGAATTGCGCGCGGCTTGCTGTTTACGCCCGGGTGGCTTTCCCCCAGCCCCCAGTCCCTAGCCCCGTTTGCACCTGACTACTGACCACTGGCAACTAAACAAAATCCCTTCCGATCAGCCGCTCGATGCGTTTGGGGATGGGCGGATGGGTAGAAAAGAGGCTGGAGAAAACCGCGCCCGGGGTAAGGGGCTGGAGGATATACATGTGCGCCATGGAGGGCGAAGCCTGCATGGGAATGCGCTTCGACCATTGATCGATCTTGCTGAGCGCTCGCGCCAGGCCCTGGGGATTGCCGGTGATATGCGCGCCCGTCGCGTCCGCCTCGTACTCACGCGAACGTGAAATGGCAAGCTGAATAAGCGTGGCCGCAAGGGGCGCCACAATCATCATGGCGAGCGCGGAAAACACTCCGCCACGCCGGCTGTCGCTGCGGCCGCCGCCAAATCCCCCGAACAACTCGCCCCAATAGACCATGCGGGCAATTAAGGTGATGGCGCCGGCAAGCGTCGCCACGACAGCGCTGATCAGGATGTCGCGATTCTTCACATGCCCAAGCTCGTGCGCCAGTACGCCTTCAATTTCCTCGTCGTCGCAAATCTCCAGGATGCCGGCCGTGACCGCCACCGAGGCGTGGTTGGGATTGCGCCCTGTGGCAAAAGCGTTCGGCGAATCGGTGGAGATGTAGTAGATCTTGGGCACAGGAAGGTTCGCCTTGGCCGCCAGGCGTTCGACGATCTGGTAAATGCGCGGGTTTTCCTCGCGCGCGATCGGCTTTGCGCCACTCATCTTCAGCGCAATCTTGTCGGAGAAGAAGTAGCTGCCCAGGTTCATTACCGCTGCCAGAACCAGCGCGAAGATCATTCCCCGTTGCCCGCCAAAGGCTTCGCCAATGACCAGCAGCAAGCCGGTCATCGCGGCAAGCAGTATCGTTGTCTTCAGATTATTCCACATAACGTCTGACTCCTATCGGCCTCATCACACATTATATAGGATGCTCTGCGTACTCCTTATGACTAGCATCAGTTAAAGTCCCGGAGCAGGTGAACCCCAGGAAAATCGCGTGCGAACACCCTATATAATCGCTCATCTGCAGTTATCAGGTCGGCAGACAGTTCTTCAGCAAGCGCCACGTAGAGGCAGTCGTACACTGGGTGCCTGGAGTCGATAGCAAGCTCCAAAGCACGCTGAACAAGATCCTCGATTGGAAGCAGTAACGGACAGACGTCTTCGAAACGCTGCCCCGTTTCAAGAGTCTTTCGCCGGTCCATGTCACCCCGTCGCATCCTCTTCCAAAGCGCATTGGCAACCTCAGCAGGGAGGATCGTAGGCGCTACGAGCTTTAGGCGATCTTCTCCCGCTGACGCCAGCAATGCCTCAGCCCTTTCCGAGTCCGGTTCTTCGAAGAGCCATTTAACGGCGACGCTCGCATCCACGACGAGGTTCATCGACTTTCCCTATCCTCGCGGATTAGTTCGAGCATCTCGTATTTCACCGGAAACTTCTTGGCGATCTCCTTGCGCAGCCGACGGAGCTTAGGAATAGCAGATCGGATGCGAAAACGCCGGAGGGCCCAGGCGTCACGGTCGTTCAGAAGTTCAAGGAATTCCGCGTTCAGGCTTCGCTTGTGCTGTCTCGCGTTTTCCTGTAGGCGCTTGTAAGTCTCTTCGGGAATATTCCGCACTACAAAGTCTGGCACGCTCCCTCCCTTCTCAGGCCCCGGTCGTTACCGGCTGTCCCGATCCTCGCGAATGAGGGCGGTACTGTCCGGTTGGTTAGGAAACTTGGGTCCTATCCTTTCCCAAAGCTTATCGATCCTCCTCATCGCCTTGGCAGCCTGCCGCCGGCGGCGGTTCATTTCAGCCTTGTCTGCGAGAAGGCTCAGGATTTCGGCGTTCATGCTGCGCCGATTTTGCTTCGCGTCCTGTTGGAGCTCAGCGTAGTCTCTCTCCGGGATATTTCGCACCATCACGTTAGCCATAAACACTCTGATAGCACAATGATATCACGAATCGCCGGAGGGATGCCACCAGTCGATCCCGATTATGCTGTCAGTACCGTTGTGCCCTGACTGGTCGACTTCAACCGACCGGCAGGCCTCGATGGCTTCGTGGGCGTTCGCCAACAACTCGTCCATCGTCTCCCCCTGCGTCGCGCAGCCGGGGATTGCCGGGACTTCGGCCCAGTATCCGCCTTCCTCCGCTTCGTGAACCACAACCCTGATCTTCAAGCTGCCTCCCCGAAGAGAGCGATCTGCTTCATCCTAGCACCGAGTGCCTTTTGAGAGGAACCCAGCACGCCGGATCCGAACTACGCTTGCACATCATCGGAGTTCATGCTTTGTTACCTCGTCGCTTTCGTCGCCTTTGCGGTGTCCCGGCCGAACGTCATCGCGCCTTTCTTCAGGTCTGCATCGACTTCGATAGTTTCGCCGGGCAGGACTTCGCCGTCCAGGAGTTTCATGGCCAGCGGGTCCTGGATGAGGCGCTGAATGGCGCGCTTCAAGGGGCGCGCTCCGAATTGCGGGTCGTAGCCTTCGCGGAAGAGGAGTTCGTGCGCGCGCGGGGTCAGCTCAATCTGAATCTTGCGCTCGGCCAGCAGGTTCTTCAGATAGCGGAGTTGCAGAGCGATGATCTTTTTGATGTGCTCCTTGCTGAGCGGATTGAAGATCACAATCTCATCGATGCGGTTCAAGAACTCGGGCCGGAAGTGTTCGAGCAGCGCCTCGTGGATGCGCTTTTTGATGACTTCGGAAATCACCGGCGGTTCATCGGCCCCGCGAGCGTTCATCGCTTCATGAATGTAGGTGCTGGCGAGGTTGGAGGTCATGATAATGACCGTGTTCTTGAAGTCCACGGTGCGGCCCTTGCCGTCGGTCAGGCGGCCCTCGTCGAGAATCTGGAGGAAGATGTTGAAGACGTCGGGGTGCGCCTTTTCGATTTCGTCGAAAAGAAGCACGGAATACGGCCGCCGGCGCACCTGCTCGGTGAGCTGCCCGCCCTCCTCATAACCCACGTAGCCCGGGGGAGCGCCGATCAATCGCGCCACGGCATGCTTCTCCATGTACTCCGACATATCGATGCGCAGCATGGCGCGCTCATCGTCGAAGAGAAACTCCGCCAGCGCCCGAGCCAACTCCGTCTTCCCCACACCCGTGGGGCCGAGGAACAGGAATGAGCCGATGGGCCGCTTGGGATCGGAAAGCCCCGCCCGGCTGCGACGCACCGCATTCGAAACGAGCTTCAAGGCCTCCTCCTGCCCAACCACGCGAAGCCGCAATCGATCTTCCATCTGAACAAGTTTGGCCACCTCGCCCTCGAGCATCTTCGACACTGGAACGCCCGTCCACTTCGAGACCACACGGGCCACATCCTCCTCGTCAACCTCTTGCTTCAGCATGCGGCCGGTCTTCTGCATTTCTTCGAGCTTCGCAGTGGCGGCCGCCAGTTGCTTTTCCAGGGTCACCAGCTTGCCGTAACGGATCTCCGCCGC